>CAYWOM010000248.1:0-3662 GCA_964459905.1 uncultured Polaribacter sp.
CGTAATAAATCCTATGACTTTACCGAATTATTAAAGATTGTTAATGAAGGCATCGCAGAATTCTATCCTGGTGAAGGTATTGCTACAAGAACACTGCGTGAAGACCTTAAGGTCTTTAGAGATAAAGAAAATGGTTTTGGGGCCCCATTGCCCGAAAACATAAGAATACTAAGATACACAGATCCTAGTTTTTCAATTGCACAACGCCCACCACTAGCATACGAACAGTACCTAATTGATGCTGCCCAACAATTACTAACCCGTTTTGAAAGCCACCCTAAATATAGCAAACTAGCGGAAGCTTTGATAAAATTTCAAGATGAAGAGGAGCAAGAAAATGAGGCAACAAAAATCTTGTTTTATGATCACAATGAAGAATACAAAGGCATCAAACACTTAAAACCCTTATATCTAGCCATTAAGAAAAAACAAGCCCTACAAATATCGTACAAAGGTTTTCAAGATAAAACAGCGATCACTTTCGAATTCCACCCTCATATTTTAAAACAATACAACAGAAGGTGGTTTGTATTTGGTATAAACACAACCAAAAATATTGCAGCATGGAGTATTCCTCTTGATGAAAGACTACTCAAATTTGATGTTCTTGAAAACGCTATTTATATAGAGACAGAAGTAGATTGGGAAACTTTTTTTAGAACCATGGTAGGGGTGGTAAGACCTAAAGATGCCGAAATAGTAAAAGTGGTTTTACGTTTTTACAATGGCAGGGAAAACTATTTTAAAACAAAACCATTTCAACCAGATTTTGAAGAGTTTTTTGAAGATGACAAACACAACCAAGTTTGCTTTCATACGATAGTCAATCCAGAGCTTGTGCAGCAGTTATTATCGTATGGCCAAGACGTGGAAGTCTTAGCGCCTAAAAGCTTAAAATTACAGATGCAAGCCCATGTTATGGCTATGCAAGCGTATTACAAAATATAAGTATGCAGCTATCTCGCATAGCTAAAGTTTAAATTTACACCTTAATCACAAAAAAAAGCTATGAGCCAGAACACAAATGTTAAATGCCCCAATTGCAAAGAAGTTTTTAAAGTAGACGATTCTGTATATACAGACATTGTAAAACAAGTTAGAGACCAACAATTTCAAAACGAATTGAACAATCGTTTAGAAACTGCACAGAGAGAAAAACAGGCAGCCATAGAGCTTACAGAATCAAGAATAAAAAGTTCCTTTCAGGACTTGCTGAATAAGAAAGACAAAGAGATTCGTGCACTAGAATTCAAAAGCAAATCAGAACTACTTCTGGAAGTTTCAAAAAAAGACCATGCCATCAAAGATTTGGAGTCTAAATTACAACAAGCAGATAACGAAAAGAAACTCGCATTACAAAGTGCTGTTAATGGGCTCGAAAAAGAGAAGAACCAATTAGAAAACGATGTAAAACTCAAAGAAGCTGAAAAAGAGAACCTTGCCAAATCTCTAAAAGAAGATTTTAGACGCCAATTAGACCACGTGGCGAAAGACTCAAAACTAAAAGACGAAGAGATAGAGCGCTTAAAAGATTATAGGCAAAAGCTATCCACCAAAATGACAGGGGAAACTTTAGAGTTGCACTGCGAAAATGAGTTTAATAAACTCAGAGCAACGGCTTTTCCTACGGCCTATTTTGAAAAAGACAACGATGCATCAGCTGGCACAAAAGGCGATTATATTTACAAAGAAGCCGATGCAAATGGCAACGAAATTATGTCTATTATGTTTGAGATGAAAAACGAAAACGAACAAACCGCATCTAAAAAGAAAAATGAAGATTTCTTTGCAAAGCTAGATAAAGACCGAAAAGCAAAAGGCTGTGAATATGCCGTGTTAGTGTCTATGCTAGAAACAGACAACGAATTTTACAACACCGGCATTGTAGATGTGTCTTACAAATACCCAAAAATGTATGTCATTCGCCCGCAATTTTTTATTCCAATTATTACCTTGCTCAGAAATGCCGGAATGAAGTCTCTAGAATACAAAGCAGAGTTAAGCATTATGAGAAATCAGAATGTAGATATCACCAATTTTGAAGATAAAATAAATGATTTTAAAACTGGTTTTGCACGAAATTATGAGTTAGCAAGTCGTCAATTTAAAACAGCTGTAGACGAAATAGACAAAACCATGACCCATCTGCAAAAAACCAAAGATGCTTTGTTAGCTTCTGTCAATAATTTACGTTTGGCAAATAATAAAGCAGACGATTTAACGATTAAAAAGCTAACCAATGGAAATTCTACTATGAAAGAAAAGTTTAACAACCTTCAAAAATAAATTATGGCTAAGTACCCTGAAACAGAACAATCCTATCAAGCTTTAATAAACCTTAAAGCAATCAATCATTTTGTATCTTTTAAGTTTATATTTGAAGAAGTTCAGCAAATTAGATTATCGAGAAACTTAAAAGCAAACCCTTCAAATTTAAAAGGAAGAGTCAGGAGAAGTTTAACAAATAATGTGGAAACTTTTAAAGTTAATACTTCGATTCAAAGTAATGAGTTGTCGATAAGTAAGCATTTTCCAGATTATGTTGTTGAATCAAAAAAACCAATTTTGTTTAACGAAAAAGGTTTGGTTAATAAAACTTCAATGGTTGAAGAAAATAGTTTTTGTTTAATTCCGAAATAATACCATTTACAATTAAAGCACATATATGATCACAGGAGAATTAAAAAGCAAAGTAGATAAAATTTGGGATGCCTTTTGGACAGGCGGAATTTCGAACCCATTATCTGTTATAGAGCAGTTTACTTATTTATTATTTATAAGAAGGCTAGACGAGCGTCAATTATTAGAAGAAAAGAAAGCCAATACCGTTGGTATTCCTATTCAGAATGAGATATTCTCGCCAGAGCAAAAAGAATTAAGATGGAGCTCTTTTAAAAACAAAGATCCAGAATCTATGTTTGATGTTTTTACAAAACCAGTTGTAGCTAATATGACGGTTTTTGATCACATGAAACAAGTAGGAAGTACAGGAGGCGTTTTTGCGGAGTTTATGAGCAAAGCCAACTTTATAATTGCTACGCCAAGATTGTTAGACCAAGTGGTTCAGTTGATTGATAAAATTAACATGAACGATAGAGATACCAAAGGAGATTTGTACGAGTACATGCTCTCTAAAATTGCATCTGCAGGTACTAACGGACAGTTTAGAACACCAAGACACATCATTAAAATGATGGTAGATATGACACAACCTAAAAAGGATGATGTTATATGTGACCCATCTTCTGGTACAGCAGGTTTTTTAGTAGCAGCAGGAGAATATTTTAGAGAAAACCACGAAGACTGGTTTCTAGATAAAACTTTTAGAGACCACTTTAATAACGAAATGTTTAATGGTGTAGAGATAGATGATACCATGATTCGTATTGGCGCTATGAACCTGCAATTGCACGGTATAGAAAGCCCTAATTTAATAAAGAATGATGCCCTTAGCGAAAGTGCTGGAGGTATCAGAAATAAATACTCGCTAATCCTTGCAAATCCTCCTTTTAAAGGGAGTTTAGACTATGATGCTGTAGAAAACTCGATACTAAAAACAGTAAAATCTAAGAAAACAGAATTACTCTTTTTAGGCCTCATGCTCCGTATGCTTAAAACAGGTGGTAGAACTGCTGTAATTGTGCCAGATGGCGTGTTGTTTG
>CAYWOM010000249.1:0-3651 GCA_964459905.1 uncultured Polaribacter sp.
GATGGCGCCTTATTTTTTAAACTTACAAATGATGATTATAGAGTTTACACCTCTCAGTTAGAAGACTTAAGGGCTGTTTTAAATAACAAAACATATTATAACTCTAAAAGCACTTTATGGTACGGAGTTAATCCAAAACTCGAACAACGTAAACAGCTAGCAGAAACACATACTTTTAATAAAGGAGGTTATTATATAATTAAAGAACAAAACACAAAAACATTTATAAGATGTGGTGCCTATAAAGACAGACCCGCGCAGTCAGATAATCTTCATTTAGACATTTGGGTTAATGGTATTAACTATATACGAGATACCGGCTCATATAAATACAATACAGAAAAAGAATTATTTAACTACTTTAATGGTTGCGAAGGCCACAATACAGTGTCTGTTGATAAAGAAAACCAAATGCTAAAAGGTAGTCGTTTTATTTGGTATTATTGGGTAAACAAAGTAAATGCAAGTTTAAAAAAAGATAAAAATTATTTTGAGTTTAAAGGAAGCATAAATGCTTTTAAGCAAATAGGTAAGCATATAAAACACACCCGAACAATAAAAAAAACAGCTTCTAAAAATAACTGGGAAATTATTGATACAGTTGCTAATAAAGGGGATAAAAAAATATATCAATACTGGCATTTAAACCCAGATTATAAAGATAATATTGAAATAATAACAAAAGATAAATTAGGCAATATACTAAAACCAATAATCGAAAATAAATGGTTTTCTGGGTATTATGGGGTTAAAGAAAAGTCAATAAGGCTTACATTTGTAACCGAAAAAGATATTTTTAATACTACAATAAGAATTAAATAAAGCATGAAAATTTTACTTATTCACCAGTATTTTATGGAAAAGAACGATAGTGGTGGTTCTAGATTTAATGAAATGTCTCAAGTATGGGCAAAAGAAGGTCATCAAATAACGGTGCTTGCCGGAATGGTACATTATGCCACAGGCAAAAAAGCTGATAGATATAAAGGCAAATTTATTTATAAAGACAATCAGTTTTATAAAAATGTAGATGTCTTGCGGTGCCATGTTTCAGAGAGTTATAATGTTAATTTTTTAGGAAGACTTTGGGCCTATTTTTCATTTGTGTTTTCAAGTATTTACGCAGGCTTATTTAAAACAAAGGATAAATATGACATTATTTTAGTTACTTCGCCTCCATTATTTGTAGGCATAACAGCCTATGTGCTGTCTAAAATAAAAGGAGTTCCTTTTGTATTTGAAATTAGAGATTTATGGCCAGAATCTGCTATAGACACTGGGGTTTTAAAAAATAAAATAATTATTAAGTTTGCGTATTGGTTTGAAAAATTCATTTATAATCAAGCAACACTAATTAACGTATTAACACCTGCATTTAGAGATAAGTTAATTAACACTAAAAAAGTACCAGTAGAAAAAGTAATTTTTATACCAAATGCAGCAGATTTTACTTTAGCAGAAAAAATACATAAAGATTTTGATCCAAAAAAATTTAAAAAAGAACTAGGTTTAAGCGATAAATTTGTTATTACCTATGTTGGTGCCCATGGAGTAGCAAACCACTTAATTCAATTGGTAGAAGCAGCAGAAAAATTGCAAGAAACCAATATAGTATTTCAACTTATAGGCGATGGAATGCGTAAACAAGATTTAATTAAAGAGGCTAAAAAACGAAACTTAACGAATATTATATTTAGAGATCCAGTTTCTAAGCAAGAAGTTTTTAAATATATTTTAGCCTCAGATGCTGGAGCCTCTGTACTAAAAAAAGTAGATACTTTTAAAACAATATATTCAAATAAAACCTTTGATTATATGTCTTGTAAGAAGCCAATTTTTTTAGCTATAGATGGTGTTTCTAGACAACTAATTAGCGATGCTAAATGTGGTGTTTATGTAGCCCCAGAAAATATAGAAGCAATAGTAGCAGGAGCAATATCTTTATCTAAAAAATCTGATATTGAAATTAAAGAAATGGGAGAAAGCGGTTATTCTTTTGCAAAAACATATTTTGATAGAGATAAATTAGCAATCGAATATTTAGAAAAAATTAAATTAATTTTATAATAGATGTATAAACTGTTTTTTAAACGTTTTTTAGACCTTTTAATAGGGGTAGTAGGGTTAGTTGTATTTTCTCCTTTTTTTATTATTATCCTCCTTATTTTAATATATAATAATAAAGGAACCCCGTTTTTTTATCAAAAAAGACCTGGTTTAAACAGTGTTGTTTTTAACGTTATTAAGTTTAAAACAATGAACGATAAAAAGGATGCTAATGGAAATTTACTTCCAGATATAGAGAGACTAACTAAAGTTGGGCAAATTATAAGAAGCACTTCTTTAGATGAAATACCGCAGTTAATAAATGTTATTATAGGCGATATGGCTATTATAGGTCCAAGACCATTATTACCAGAGTACTTAGCTTTATATAATAAAAGGCAAAAAAAAAGACATATGGTAAAACCAGGAATTTCTGGTTGGGCGCAAGTAAACGGTAGAAATGCTATAAGTTGGCAACAAAAGTTTGAATATGATGTTTGGTACGTAGAGAACGTATCTTTTTTATTAGATTTAAAAATTTTCTTTTTAACTTTTTTTAAAGTTTTTAAGAGTGAAGGAGTATCCCCTGCAGATCAAACAATAATGCCAAGGTTTTTAGGCGATAAAAATAATAATGATGAATAATATATTAGTTACTGGGGCTGGAGCCCTTTTAGGACAAGGAATTTTAAGATGTTTACAATCTAGTAAGCTAAAATATAATATTTTTACAGCAGACCCAAGTCCTTATTCTTCTGGTCATTGGTTAGGAGTTAAACCATTTTTACTACCTTTTGTTAGCGATAAAAATTATCAACAAAAATTAGAAGATATTTTAGAAAAAGTAAACATCGATGTTATTTTTGTAGGTACAGATGTAGAATTACCTTTTTTCTCGGAAAATAAAGATTATCTTGAAAAAAAATATAACCTTAAAGTTATTGTCTCTAATGCAAAAGTAATTGAAATAGCCAATGATAAATTTAAAACGGCTAGTTTCTTAAAAGAAAATGATTGTTTCTACCCAGATTCAGTTATGGCTAATGATCTTGAAGGTCTTAAAGAATTTAGAACCCGAAACGATTTTCCTTACTTTGCAAAACCAGTTGATGGCGCTCGTTCTATGGGTTTAGTTAAAATTTTTGATGAAGAAGATTTACAAAAAGTAATAAAGAACCCTAAAAATCTAGTAATTCAAGAGTTTTTACCTGATACTGATGGTGAATTTACCACAGGAGTTCTAGTTACTAAAGGTAAATGTAAGGCAATAGTTAGCTTAAAAAGAGATTTAAGAGATGGCAATACTTATAGAACATATAGAGATAAAACTACAACCATACACGATAGTTATATAAAAGAAGTAGCTGAAAAATTAAATGTAGAAGGGCCTTGTAACTTTCAGTACAGAATAAAAAATTCTAAACCAATTATTTTTGAAATTAATGGAAGGTATAGTGGAACAACACCCTTAAGAATGTTTTATGGGTTTAATGAAGTAGAAGCATATTTAGAGTACCTTGTTAACGGAGTTAAAATTGCACAACCTACTTTAAAAGAAGGTATGGTTTTTAGAACGTTCTCTGACCTTTTTATAGAAAACGATGA
>CAYWOM010000250.1:0-3645 GCA_964459905.1 uncultured Polaribacter sp.
ACCAAAATTTGGAAAAGAAATGCGTTTTGTTGCAGGAGCAGTTCAGAAGTTCAATCAAGAAGATATTAACAAAATTGAAAAAGATAAAAACATTTCTATTGACATTAATGGAAAAAATATTATTTTAGAACTCGCAGATGTAGAAATATCATCAAAAGATATAGAAGGTTGGTTGGTTGCAAATGAAGGTTCGTTAACAGTGGCTTTAGATGTTACTCTTACTGATGATTTACGTAAAGAAGGCGTTGCCAGAGAATTGGTAAACAGAATTCAGAACGCACGTAAAGACACTGGTTTAGAAGTTACAGATAAAATTAAGCTTACGGTCTTAAACACTCAAAACTTACAACAAGCTATAATCGATAATAAAGACTACATAATGAGTGAAACATTAACTAAAGAAATGGTTTTTGTTGATACCCTAAATAATGGTACAGAAATAGAATTCGATACCATAAAAAGTAGAATATTAATCGAAAAATTGTAGTTATGTCAGAAGTTAAAGTAAAGTATTCAGAAGAAGATTTACAAGAGTTTAAAGAAATTATTAATATAAAAATAGCAAGAGCAGAAGAAGATTTAGAGCTACTAAAAGAAGCTTATAAAAATGATGCAAATAATGGTACAGAAGATACTTCGCCATCATTTAAATCGTTTGATGAAGGTTCTGATGTAATGAATAAAGAAGCTAACGTGCAACTTGCTATTCGACAAGAAAAATTTATTAGAGATCTTAAAAACGCACTACTTCGTATAGAAAATAAAACCTATGGTGTATGTAGAGTAACAAAAAAATTAATTCAAAAAGAACGTTTAAAATTAGTGCCACATGCTACTTTAAGTATCGAGGCAAAACGTAAACAATAATTTACAAACACAAAATACACAAAGCTTCTTTAGGGAAGCTTTTTTTATGAAAAATATAATTATAATCTTTTTTTATCTTTTTTCTGTAGTGATTTTTTCGCAGAAAAAAGTTATTAATAAATTTGAGACTAAATTAAATGCTATAGAAATTTCTACTGCTGGTTTGGATGATTTTGTGCTAGAAAATTCAAATACAGATTTTATTGAAATTTATTTATTTGCAGAAAATGCTAACCAACAAAATATTCTTATAACAGCGGAAGAAAGTACTTTAAAAATTGATTTTACCATTCCAGAAATCGCTGCAAATACAACCGTTTTTAGAAAATTTATTACCAAAAGATTAGAAAGGGCACGTGTACTTATTAAAATTCCTCAAAATAAATCGGTCATTATTTTTGGTGATAATATTAATATCGAATCTAAAAATTATGGTGGCACTTTAGCTATTTACATAGAAAAAGGAATTTTAAAACTTAACAAAATTAAAGCCAATACCAATGTTACTATGTATGCAGGAACAGTGTATGCTGCATTAAAAAACACTAATATTAATATTATTTCTAATATTGGTAAAATTAAAATTGATGATATATCTGTCAATAAAAAGTATCAAAATAAAGCTAAAACATACAGTACTAATTTTAGTGTTAATTCTATAAAAGCTACTATTTTTGTAACAACACTAAATAAAAAATAATAGTATTATTTTTACAAGTAAAATTCAATAAAAAATGTCAAAAAAGAACCTTGCAATCCTTATTATTCTACTAGCAATAGTAATAGATCAAGCATTAAAAATATATGTAAAAACACATTTCTTTTTAACGGAAGAAGTAGTCTTTTTCGATTGGTTTATTATTCACTTTACAGAGAATAATGGCATGGCTATGGGGTTTGAGTTTGGTGGTAAAGCAGGTAAGCTTTTTTTAACGGTATTTAGATTATTTGCTGTAACTGGTATTATTTATTGGTTGGCACAAAATATAAAACGCAAAGTACACAACGCAGTAATTATTGCCATCTCTCTTATTTTTTCTGGCGCAGTAGGTAATATTATAGATTCTGTTTTTTATGGTGTTATTTTTGATTCATCAAAGAATAATATAGCTACTTTGTTTGCAGAAAACCCTTACGGAACGTTGTTTCATGGTAAAGTAGTAGATATGTTTTATTTTCCTTTTATTAAAGATTATATACTACCAGAATGGATTCCTTTTATTGGTGGAGATCCTTTTACCTTTTTTCAATATATTTTTAACCCAGCAGATGCTTTTATAAGTATTGGGGTTGCCTTGCTTTTTATTTATAGCAAACAAGCTTTTCCAAAAGAAGAAAATAAAATTGAGCAATAACCTTTTAGTGTCTTTAAAGAAAGTTAAAAGATGCGTTTTATAAAATACATAGTCGTTTTTTACTAGGTTTTTTAATTGCTAAATAAGATGTACATCAAAAATTAAAAATCATCAACAAGAAGAAATAAGAGTAGTTGTCAATTCTGTAAAAAAAACTTAAGTAAGCTTGTGGTTTTGTGGCACTTTTTCTGAAGTGTCTAATTATATAAATTCTAAAAAATATTTTTATGATTATTTATCTTTTGATAAAAAGGCAATAGTTACCGTAAATGCAACTATATAGGTTGGGTATAATTTAGCTCAATTAGAGATTAAGATAGATTCTATTGCTAAAAAATAAGGATCAATAAAATACCTAATGAAGAGGTTACCATTTCTCAGGATACAAAATATTTAAATCTACAGTTAAGTAAGTTTAATTCTTTTTCGAAAGAAAAATTGAATAAAATAAACAAAAAAAGTATCGAAAAAATTAAGGAAACCATTGCAATTACACCTTTAAAAGAGAAAGCCAAAACAAGATTTTTACAAGAGTTATCTAAAATGTATCAACTTTTAGCCATTTATAATTGGTAGGTTGTAGACAATACAGATTCTGGATATTTAGATCAATTTAAAAACTTGTAGTTTAATTGTAACCTAATTATAATCTATAAAATTAGGTGTAAAATTCTTTTAAAATTGTTATTTTCGTTAGATGTCTGCATCCTTAGAACTTCAAATAAAAACCTTACCAGATTCTCCTGGAGTTTATCAATATTTCGATAAAAATGATGTAATTATCTATGTAGGAAAAGCTAAAAATTTAAAGAAAAGAGTTGCATCGTATTTTAATAAAAACCACGAAAACGGAAAAACACGTGTGTTGGTAAAAAAAATTACCAATATTAAGCACATTGTTGTAGATACAGAAACAGATGCCTTATTATTAGAAAATAACCTCATTAAAAAATACAAACCGCGTTATAATATTTTATTAAAAGACGATAAAAGTTATCCTTGGCTCTGTATAAAAAAAGAGCGTTTTCCTAGAATTTTTATGACACGTAGAGTTATAAAAGATGGATCGGAATATTTTGGCCCCTATACGTCTATAAAAACAGTACGGGTTTTGTTAGATTTAATAAGAGAACTTTATTCGATTAGAACCTGTAAGTTCGATTTAAGTCAGCAAAACATAAACGAAGGTAAATATAAAGTCTGTTTAGAATACCATTTAAAAAACTGTAAAGGTGCCTGTGAAGGTTTAGAAACCGAAGTAAAGTATAACGATTCTATTAAAGAAATTAGAAACATTGTTAAAGGAAATTTTAAAGAAAGTTTAGAAAAATTTCAATTAATGATGCAGCGCTTTGCAGAAAATATGGAGTTTGAAGAAGCGCAAAAAATTAAAGAAAAACTCTATTTATTAAGTAATTACCAA
>CAYWOM010000251.1:0-3638 GCA_964459905.1 uncultured Polaribacter sp.
AAGTATAGTAGCTAAAACAGCAATAAAAAGTTGTGCTTTTATGCTGTCTTCAGTCGTTATTAGAAGCCACATACCTCTAAGGGCAAATTTTAAACTACGCAACCTTCCTCTTAAAAAACCATCATCAGGATTTTTCATTTTATTAAATTGCTTTTAGAGCAGCTTCATAATTTGGTTCATCTACAATATCCGAAACTTGTTCTGTGTAAATCACAGTTCCGTTTTCATCTAAAATAACAATTGCTCTGGAGTGTAAGTGTGCTAGTGGGCCGTTTGTAATTTCTAATGCATAATCTTTTCCAAAATTACCAGTAGCAAAATCAGACAACATAACCACATTTTCAATGCCTTCTGCACCACAAAAACGCGCTTGTGCAAATGGTAGATCTTTAGAAATACACAACACAACGGTATTCTCTAAATCTGCTGCTTTTTTATTAAATGCTCTTACAGACATTGCGCAGGTTCCAGTATCGATACTTGGAAAAATATTTACAATTACTTTTTTACCAGCAAAATCTGCTAATGTTTTGTGCGATAAATCTACTGCTGTTAAGCTAAAGTCTAACGCTTTAGTGCCAATTTTAGGTAAATTACCTACTGTATTTATTGCGTTTCCTTTTAATGTAATATTTGCCATTTTTATATATTTTTTGAATACCAAAAGTAGCAATTTTTATTGATAAAGTTTCCTCAAAAAACGGATAACTTCACAGTTAAATCTTGTTACTTTAATGTTTATCTTCGCAGTCTTTAAAACGCAAATTTTAAATGAATATTTCTCGATATACATCAGAATTTAAATATAATTGGAAACTTGCCGCTCCTGTAATGTTAGGAATGTTAGGGCACACTTTTGTGGGGTTTATAGATAATATTATGGTAGGGCAAATAGGAACTGCAGAATTGGCAGCGGTTTCTCTTGGTAATAGTTTTATGTTTATTGCTATGTCTATTGGTATTGGTTTTTCTACTGCAATTACGCCTTTAATTGCAGAAGCAGACTCTTCTAATAATCTAAAAAAAGCAAAATCTACCTATAAACACGGGTTGTTTTTGTGCACTTCTTTAGGCGTTTTACTTTTTTTGTTAGTTTTCTTTTCGAAACCTTTAATGTATTTAATGCAGCAACCAGAAGAAGTGGTTGCATTAGCTATTCCGTATTTAGATTTGGTGGCTTTTTCGTTAATTCCGCTAATAATTTTTCAGGCAATTAAACAATTTAGTGATGGCATGTCTATGACTAAATACCCAATGTATGCTACTTTAATTGCCAATATTGTAAACGTAATTTTAAATTATATTTTAATTTTTGGTAAATTCGGGTTTCCAGAAATGGGCATAGTTGGTGCAGCTTATGGTACGTTAGCTTCGCGTATAATTATGGTAATTTATTTGTGGTTATTATTGCGGTATAAAAAACGATCTGCAAAGATTGTAAAAAATATAAAATTCTTTGTGCTAGATGTTTTAATGATAAAGCGAATTGTAAATTTAGGCTCTTTAAGTGCCATGCAAATGTTTTTTGAAGTTGCCATTTTTACAGCAGCAATTTGGTTAAGTGGTTTGTTGGGTAAGAATCCGCAAGCGGCAAATCAAATTGCGTTAAATTTATCATCTATGACCTTTATGGTGGCCATGGGATTAAGTGTTGCTTCTATGATTAGAGTTGGAAATCAAAAAGGATTACAAAATTATAAAGAGTTGCGTAGAATAGCATTTTCTATTTTTTTATTAGGAATTTTATTGGCTACATTCTTTGCATTAGTATTCTTTGTTTTTCATAAAAATTTACCAAATATTTATGTAGACTTAAGTGATACTGAAAATTATGTAGATAATATGGAGGTAATTTCTATTGCTTCAAATTTATTATTGGCAGCAGCATTTTTTCAAATTTCCGATAGCATTCAAGTAGTTGTTTTAGGAGCATTACGTGGTTTACAAGATGTTAAAATACCAACAATACTAACCTTTATTTCTTATTGGGTTGTTGGTTTTCCAGTGTCTTATTTTTTAGGAAAAGAAGAAATGTATGGTAGTTTTGGTATTTGGTTAGGCTTATTAGCAGGCTTAACAACTGCCTCTATTTTATTGTTTATACGTTTTAATACGTTAACTTTAAAATTGATAAAAGAGAAAGAAAATTTAAAAATAAATAATAGTATCCAAGGGGTTTAAACCTCTTAAAAAAATATAAAAAAAATGGATTTACCTAAATTTTTACTAGCAGACAATAGCAATTTTCCAGAAGATATTTTTGTTTTACATACAGAATTTCCTCGTTTTATTATCAACCTAAAAGATGATGAAATAGAATGGTTTGAAGATTTAACAGGAGAGAATGAAGAAGATATTGCCACTGAATTAGCCGATTTAATGGACAAAGCAGGTGCTTTTTATGATGAAGAAATGAAAGAGTTTGAGTAAGTTTTAAGAATAACTTTCTACTTTCTTTAAACTTAATTTATTAAAAAGCAAGAGTACTTTTTCTTAAATTATATTGTTATAAATTTATAAAATGAAAAACAAAATTATAGTAACAGGTGGTTGTGGTTATATAGGTTCGCACACGGCTATAGAATTAATAGAAAATGACTTTGAAGTTGTTATTCTAGATAATTTATCGAATTCTGCACAAGAAAATTTAGATAAAATAGAAAAAATTACCGGTACAAAACCCATTTTTATTAACATCGATTTAAAAGATGAACTACATACAGAAAAAGTGTTTTTTGAGCATAAAGATGCAAAAGCGGTAATTCATTTTGCAGCATATAAAGCCGTTGGAGAATCTACACAAAAACCTTTAATGTATTATAAAAACAATTTATATGCATTGCTAAATGTACTTTCTGCAATAGCAAATAACAATATAAAAAGCTTTATTTTTTCTTCTTCTGCAACTGTATACGGTAATCCTGCAGTACTTCCTATAACTGAAGAGAGTGAAACAAAACGCCCTTTTTCTCCTTATGGTAATACAAAAAAAATTGCGGAAGAGATTATAGATGATTTAATAAAATCTAATAATAATTTTGCTGCTACTTCTTTGCGTTATTTTAACCCTATTGGAGCACACAACTCTGGTTTAATTGGAGAGTTACCAACCGGAATACCAAATAATTTAATGCCCTATATTACGCAAACGGCAGCGGGAATTAGAGAAAAATTAATGGTCTATGGCAATGATTACCCAACCAAAGATGGCACACCAATTAGAGATTATATTCATGTAGTAGACTTGGCAAAAGCACATGTTTTGGCGGTGCAAAGAATGATAAACAATCAGCAAGACAAACCATTTGAAACCTTTAATTTAGGTACTGGAAATGGTTTTTCTGTATTAGATGTTATTCATACTTTTGAAAAGGTTACCAATTCTAAATTAAACTACCAAATTACAGATAGAAGACCAGGAGATGTTCCTGAATTATATGCAGCAACAAGTTTAGCTGAAGAAAAATTAGGTTGGAAAGCAACCCATTCTTTAGACGAGATGATTAAATCTTCTTGGGACTGGGAACAAAAATTTAGAAATGAAAAATAGGTTTTTTACTGTTTTAATTGATTATCAAAGAGGATAAAATTGGTCTAAAAAATAATTTAGAGGCTTTTACAATAACTATACGAAACTT
>CAYWOM010000252.1:0-3619 GCA_964459905.1 uncultured Polaribacter sp.
CTAATGTTTGTTTTTGCTCTCCAAATTTTGGTTTCTGCAATTAAATTTGCATTTGGGTAATTGGCAATTACATAATTAAAAGCTTCTATAGCAGGAATAAAACGCTGCGAATAATACCGAGATTTACCAAGTAGTAAATAGGCATCGTCTATTTGACGGTTTCTTTCGAATCCGTCAATATTCATACCGTGTTTTTGTATGGCTTTTACTGCTTTTAGTTCTGCGATTTCAAATGGTGTTGCTCCTTTTTTTTCAGTTTCTTTTTTAGTATCAAACCCAGCACCTAGACCATCACCAGTATACTTAGTAATTATGATTCTGTCTTCTTCGAATTCTATAGGTTCTATTGGTAATTGTTTAAAATAATCGTCTTTATAACCATTATTTATACTTTCTATGCCGGTATTAAAGGCTTCTTTACCATTAAATAGTACGTTAAATTTTGTAGTAAGTGCATGATAGTTTCTAGAAATAAGCGTATCTTTTTTTGTGCTACAGGCATATAGCAAAGAAAAAACAGCAAAGACTAAAATAATTTTTTTTATTATTTTCACACGTATAAATGTTGATTAAACAAATTATCTAAATAAGATAAAAACTCTTATTTATAACAGATTTCGATTAGAAAAAGTATAAACAAGCGTGTAAAAATAGTAATAAAATAGGAATAGCAAACTTATACAGCAAAATAGCTTTCTAATTCTTTTAAAGTTTCGGTAGTTGTAACGATATCTTTTACCACATTTCCTTTATCTAAAACTACTACTCGTTCGCAAACCTCGTTTACGTGACTCAAATCGTGACTAGAAACCAAAAGCGTTATTTCTTTATTATTTGTTAGTTCTTTTAATATTTTTTTTAACCGAATTTGTGTTGTTGGATCTAGATTTGCAAAAGGTTCATCTAAAATTACCACTTGTGGATATCCCATCATTGCAGCAACAATACCTGCTTTTTTCTGATTTCCTTTGCTTAAATCTCTTAAATATTTTTTCTTCCCAATGATTTCTCCGTTAAAAAATTCATCAAACTTATTTATAAATTTTTCTACATCTGCGCTGTTCATACCTCTTAAATCGCCAATAAACTCAAAATATTCTTCGGGTGTTAAATAGCCAATTAAAAAAGATTCATCTATAAAAGAGCCCGTAAAATTTTTCCATGCTTCACTTTTATTTACTTGAATGTTGTGGTTAATAATAGCGCCTGTTGTTGGTCTAATTAAATCTAGCAGCATGTTAAAATAGGTGGTTTTTCCAGCACCATTATTACCAACTAAGCCAAAACTTTGTCCGGTTGGGATTTCTAAAAAGTCAATATTTACTACTTCTGTTTTGCCGTATTTTTTGGTAAGTTTTGTAGTTTGTATCATAATTTATAACAATTAATTTTCTTGATTAAATGAATGAATCATTTTATATTTTGATGTTTGGTATTGCTTTGTAATCGATTTTATTAACGTTTTATGTAGTCCAATTCCTATGAAACCTAAACTTGCAACACTTAAGGTTGCAATTTCGAAACTTACCCACCAATTTAAAAAAGCAAATAAGCCCATAGGAATTATCATTAAAGGAATACCAATTAACCATTGCACTGCACCTGTACCCTGGTAATTAAATGCTGCTTTTTGGTCTAGATTTATTTTTTTTCTATTAAAAGAACCTCCGTACATAATTATATGTGTGTTTACGCCAATATTGTAAATCATAGCAGCAAAATGAACTACTAAAATTTTCCATCCAAAATAAACGTAAGGAATTCCTAAAATAAATAAAACTACAACGCTAATGGTCATTAGTGTGAATTTTGATTTTAAATAGCGTTCGTATTTAAAATTCTGACTCATTAATAGTTTGTAATAACCGCTATCCCAAGCAGGAATAAATTGGCCGAAATTTATTAAAAATGCTCCCGTAGAAAAAATGTCGATAAACATATAAAAGTATTCTTTATCTGCGTATTCTGGATTTGGATAAAAAAATAAGCCGTAAAAAAGTCCAATTAAAAGTATCCAAACAGAAGATTTTGTTCTTTTATTTCGCCACATTAAGCGCAAGTCGTTTTTTATAAAGGGCGCTACATTCCCTAATTTACCTGTCCAAGATAAATCTGATGAATTTGCTTCTTTTGCTTCTTGTGAAACAGCTTTGTCTAAATAAATTAAGTTTTTTAGTTGTTTAAAATTTAATCGATATAAAACAGTTAATAAAAGTACGCCAAGTATTGCGTAAGCAGGGTTTTGATATATAAAATAGAACCCTTTTCCAATAGTTTCTATAAGGTTAAAAAGGGTATAATGTTGCACTAAAAATCCACCTATTAAAAGCGATACTAATATACCAAAAGCAAGGTTGTTTTTATTGATTAAAAAATTTAAAAAGTTGGCAGATTGTATTAGTAATATCATTAAAAACAACCATCCTAAAACACCATTGGTGTTATAACCTTCTTTAATTAATACCATGGAAAACGGAATGTAAAAGAACAAACTTATGATATTAAAAAATGAGAAAGCCGATTTTACCAACACATAATGCACAATAGTATTCTTTTTAATAGGTAATGTTAAAAATGGCTGAATATTTAGTAAAGGTAATTTTTGCATTAAATACCTAAAAATTAAATCTCCTGTAATTGCGTACAATAAAAACGCATTAACAACTTTTAAAGGGTCTTTGTCTGGAAAAAGTTCTTTTAACTCGAAATATCCACCGAAACCCATCGATGCGAACATTAAAACAAACATTAGCGCAAAAATGCTCATTAAGATTTTTAGTCCAATACTTTTACCAAAAGAAGCTGAACGAAAAAATTGTTTCCATTCTAATTTTAAAAAGTGTAAAATCATATTTTAATAATTAGGTTGATTTTTAATAAGTAGTTAAGAATTGTTTTTTGTTACAGTTTTTTACAAGTTTATATGCTGATAGTTTTATATTTTTTAATTGCCTCTTTGTGTTTTTTATAAAAATAATGACAGATATAAGTTACTGACCAACCAGCCAATAAAAAACCAATAAAAATTCCGTTTAAGCTTTCTTTATCATTAAAATAATTTCCAATAAATAAAGGAATTACAAGTAAAATGATTCCTAAATACTGCGTTTTTAGAACAAAACTATAAGTGGTTTTTGTTTTAGATTGTAACACTTTAATAATTATAAAAATAAAGTATAAGAAACAAAGTGCTGTAATTGATTTCAAAAACCCATTTAAAAAAACAGCAGTATTTTCAGAAAAATTAATTAAAAATTTGTTAAGAAATATGACAGGTAAAAAATAAGCAGACATATATAAGAAAAAAAAAGGTTTAAACATTTTAACTGCTTTTTTAATTACTAATTTCGATTCTGAATATAAAATACCAAAATAAAAACTAGATGTTTCTTTAAAATTATTTTTCCATTTTATAATTGTTGTCTTAAAAGCATTTTCAAAAGTATAATTTTTAACCATTAAGTTTTCAATATCAGAAACAATATGATCTAAAATTTCTAAGCGTATATCTACATATATAATGTTTTTAGCTGTTAAAAAATTTTCAACCTTTTCTATTTGCGCTTTTGTTAATTCCATATTACTCCAAACTAAATTTAGGGTTTACCAAATGTTGCAT
>CAYWOM010000253.1:0-3611 GCA_964459905.1 uncultured Polaribacter sp.
CAAGCGAAAAAAGTATTTTTGCTCTTGAAGTACAACATTTATTACAAGACGAAGATCCTTTTTATATCGCTTCTTTAGAAAATAATCCTGATAATAATGATGCTCTAGACCCAGCAGATAGAGATGGTTTTGATGATGCTGCACTAACTTTAGGATTAGATAGAAGTCTAAATTTTTATAATTTAGAACAAGACAGAAAAGTAAAATCGAACCAATTAGATGCCAAATTAGATTATTATTATATTTTAAATGAAAAAAGTAATTTAAACTTTGTAGCGGGTACTATATTAAGTAAACAAAATTTCAATTCAAGATTTTTTCAAATTGATGTAGCAGCCGATCCAAATCCAGTAATTCCTGGAATTGCCGATCTTCAGACAACAAATGATACTGAATATAATTTTACAGATGTTTATGCGGGTGTAAGGTATCGCGTAAAATCGGGTATTTTTACATTTACACCTGGTTTTACATTGCATTCTTATACTTCTAAAAACACACAATTTGGTACAGAGTTTTTTAAAGATACTTTTGCTAAATTTTTACCCGAATTTAACCTAATAGCGCAGTTTAAAAGAAGCGAAAGTTTAAATTTTACCTACAAACAAGAAGTAAATTTTACAGACGTAAACCAAATAGCTAGAGGTATTGTGGCAAACAGTTACAATTCATTCTTTGCAGGAAATGCAAATTTAATAAATGCTAGTTTTCATAACCTAATTTTAAATTATAGAAGCTTTAATCTATTTAATAATAGTAGTGTTTTTGCTAGATTAAATTATAGAAAAACTGCAGACCAAGTAAATAGAAACACAATTTTTGAAAACAATTCTGTAGTATCCAGTAGTACAACTTTAAATTCTCCTTTAGATAACGAGAGTTTTACTGCTTTTGGTAGGGTTAGTAAATCATTTAAAAAAATTCAAACCTCTTTAGGGGGTAATTTTTCATACAATAAAACCTATCAATTTATTAATTCTTTAGAGAATACAAATGAAAGTTTAGTAAGAGGGTTTAATACAAGAATTGGTACAAATTTTACCAAAGCACCTAATGTTAATTTGCGCTATAGAGTCAATTTTATTAACCAAAGTAATAGTGCAAGACCAGTAGATATAAAAACAGTAACACATATACCATCTATAGATTTTGACGCGTATGTTTGGAATGCTTTAACAATTCGTTCAGATTTTACTTTTAACGAAGTAAGAAGAGATGGTAGTAAGCAAAATTCATTTAATATTTGGAATGCTACATTAGCGTATAGAAAAGATAAAGACGCAAAATGGGAATATGAATTGGTGGGTAGTAATTTATTAGCAACAGGTTCGCAAACATCTGTTAGTGATAACCTTATTTCTTTTAATATTAGTGAAACCTTTATTTTACCAAGATTTGTAAGTTTAAGAGTACGTTATCAATTGTAATATACTTTAAAAATATCCATAAAAAAGGCGCTATCTAATAGCGCCTTTTTTTATTTCGTTTTGTTACTTTTACGGCATGAGTTTAGTTGCATCCAAATCATCAATTTTTGCCACTTTTAAAAGTTTAGGTGCGCTGTTCTTATTTATAGCCTTTGGTTTATTTTTAGATAGTTATTACTTTGTAGCCATAACAGATAATGCACAATTTTACGCTAATTTTTCTATGTTTATTGGGTTTGCTATTGTTTTTTGGCAAGTAAATAAACGAGTAAAAGAACAAATGATTGCAGCAGTTATTATTGCAATAATAGGCGAGTATTTATTTTCTATTGTATTAGGTATGTATACTTATAGATTGCAAAACGTACCACATTATGTTCCTTTAGGTCATGCTTTGGTGTATGTTGCTGTTTTGTATTTTTCTAAAGCAGCATCTATCAAAAAAAATAAAATAAAGATTGAATATTTTCTTGCAATTTTTATATTTATTTATGCCACTGTGTTTTTAATTTTTAAGAATGATGTTTTTGGTTTTGTAATGACTGTTATAACATTATTTATTTTAAGAAAAAAACCAAGAGAACGTCTTTTTTATTTAATAATGTATATAACGGTAGCTTATTTAGAAATTGTTGGCACCAATTATTTGTGTTGGCAATGGCCAACAACTGCTTGGGGTGTAATTCCGTTTTTACCAAGCCATAACCTACCAAGTGGTATCAGTTTATTTTATTTTTTATTAGATCTGGGTACGTTGTGGTTCTATAAACAAAGACATAAATTAACTTGGTCTAGAATGAAAAATATTAGAAAACTAAGAACACAGTATTTTTTTTAAAAATAATTAAATGTTTTATTTATTTTCCTTCGATATTTTTTAAATAATTCACTTAATCTTAGTAGAATACAAAATATTAATTTTATTTTTGTTTTATACTAATTCTATTAAAAATTATATAATGAAAAAAAATACACTTTTATTTTTAGCATATTTTACTTTTCTTTCAATGTATAGCCAAGAGAAGCTTTGGACATTAAACACCGTTGAAAAATCTAGTTATTCAGAAAAAGATTTATACTTTAGAAAACATGAACCTTCATCTTTTAAAACCTATAACTTAAACATACAAGACGTAAAAAAAGTGTTACAACAGGTTTCTGCAGTAGCAACAAGGATTATAGAATTACCAACTATAAATGGTAAAACCGAAAAATTTACAGTAAAAGAAGCAAGTTCTATTGCGCCTGAATTATCAGCTAAATACCCGATGATAAAGTCTTATGTAGGCCAAGGAATTAATAACCCTAATATGATTGCTAGGTTTAGTATAGGAACAGATGGTTTACATGCCGTTATTTTTTCTGGCGATAAAGAAACTTTTTATATAGATCCTTTAACTAAAGACAATTCAAATTACATTGCTTATAATAGAAATAGTTTAGTTAATAATAATTCAGAATTTGAATGTTTAGTTAATGATGGGCAAGTTTCTGCTGTAACCAACAACACAAATGTTATAGAAACATCAGACGATGGTAAATTAAGAACCTATCGTTTAGCCATTGTTTGTAGTGCAGAATATTCAGCTTTTCATTTAGACAACCAAGGTGTAGAAAACGCTATTTCAAATATTGATAATATGAAAGCAGCGGTTTTGTCTGCAATGAATACATCTATGACAAGGATTAATGGAGTTTATGAAAGAGATTTAGGCGTAAGAATGGTTATTGTTCCAGAAAACGATAAAGTTATCTTTTTTCAAGCAGGTTCAGACGGTATTTCAGATGGAGATGCAAGTGCAATGATTGGGCAAGTACAAACAATTTGCGATAGAGAAATAGGAGATGCTAATTATGATATTGGTCATATTTTTAGTATTGGAGGTTCTGGTTTAGCAGGTTTGGGAGTTGTTTGCCAAACAGGGCAAAAAGCCAGAGGTGTTACAGGAATTCCTTCACCAATTGGAGATCCTTACGATATTGATTATGTGTCTCATGAAATAGGGCATCAATTTGGGGCTACTCACACACAAAACAATGATTGTAATAGACCAATTTCTAAGGCTGTAGGGCAAGGAAGTGCTTCAACATTTTTGGGTTATGCAGGTATTTGTGCGCCTAAGGTACAAATTATTATTGTGGATCATTTTATTTCGTTAATTTTTGAACAATTGTGGATAAGGG
>CAYWOM010000254.1:0-3607 GCA_964459905.1 uncultured Polaribacter sp.
CTTGTAAATAACCTAACTCAACATTCATAATTCGTGTGCGTTTTAACTTAGTAACTTCATACTCTAAATATTCGCACATTCTACGAATTTGGCGATTTAAACCTTGTGTTAAAACAATTTTAAAAATTTTATCTGCTACTTTTTCTACCAAACATTTTTGCGTAACAGTGCCTAAAATAGGAATTCCGTTTGCCATTTTTTGAATAAAATCATCAGAAATTGATTTGTTAACAGAAACAAAATATTCTTTCTCATGATTATTTCCTGCACGTAAAATTTTATTAACAATATCACCATCATTAGTTAAGAAAATTAAACCTTCAGAAGGCTTATCTAATCGACCAATCGGGAATAATCTTTCCGGATAATTTATGTGTTTAATAATGTTATTTGGCTCTCTTTCGTCTGTGGTAGAAACAATTCCAACAGGTTTATTTAAAGCAATATATAGCGTGGTGTTTTTTGGTGTAACCAGTCTTCCATCTAATTTTACAACATCTTTTTTATTAACTCTGTTTCCTAGTTGCGTAGGTTTTCCATTAATTGTAACTCTGCCTTCATTAATGAATTTTTCGGCTTCTCTTCTAGAACAAATACCAGAAGAACTAATGTATTTATTAAGGTTTGTTGATTGTTGATTGTTAGTATCCAAAGGAAGTTATTTTAATGCAAAAATACAAATTTCATTTCAACAAGGGGTTTAAACTCCTTGTAAAACATCATCCTAAAATACTATAACTCTATAGTTCTAAAGGTTAAATTAATTCGTGGCGAAAAAACTTTTTTTGTTGGCGGCAACCTATGCAACCAATTGGTCTGCGTACCAGTTTTCATAACCAACAAACTTCCTCTTTCTAAAACAACATCTATGCGTTGTTTGTTTTCTTTGTGTTTAAAAGAAAATTTACGTTCTGCGCCCAAAGAAACAGAAGCTATTGCACCATTTTTCTTCAACATTTTTTCACTATCTGAATGATATGCCATACCTTCTTCACCAGAATGATACAAGTTTAACAGACAAGAATTATAGGTTTCTTTACTCTCTTTTTCGATGATATTTTTAAGAGTTAACAATTCTTTTGTAAAAATAGTAGCCGTTTTTGTAACTCCAGAGTATTTATAAGAAAATTTTGATGCGCCATACCAAGCAACTTTTCTTTTTGTGATGATTTTCTTTCCAAAAATAATGGCTTCATCATGTTTCCACTGGATGGTTTCAATAAGATTTTGGTAAAAAAAATCGCATTGTTTTTTAGTTAAAATAACACCATGATAATTGGTAGTTCCGTCGAAAGGTAAAATGTTTTTAATTTTTTCTGATGAAAATAAATCCATATAATTATACTTTCATTTAAATAAACTTCTTTACAACAAACAATTTATATTATTAAGGTTGTTAACTACACAATGTTTTTGTTTTAAAAATGTATATTATATTTTTAATAATTAATTTACTGGTTCTGTTACTGGTTCTTCAAGATCGCAAGGAACTTCTTGAAAATTATCAACAAATGTCATATTATTTGGGTCATATTTGGGAATATTTATCATTTTTGTACAATCGTTATCTGAACAATTATATAATAAATTTACAGTAATTGTTAAAAATAAGTATCCGATAATCTTTTTCTTAAAATTCATTATACCAATATTATATATTAAACTTAAGTTTTTTTTTAAATTGCAAACCATTTCTTAACCAATTCTTTTTCTATTGGCGGCACTGTTTTATGCGAAAAATCGTTTTTAAGAGCATCGTAACTATATTCTTTAGACCATTCTTTAATGTTTTTAGACAATTTTTTTAAAGAAGCACAAATAAAGTTAATCTCTTCTGTGGTTATTGTTGGATGAATAGACAAGCGAATCCAACCTGGTTTTTCTGTATTACAACCGTGTAAAATTTCGTCTTTTATTCTATTAGAAGTTTCTTGATCTACATTTAATAAAAAATGCCCATAGGTTCCTGCACAAGAACAGCCACCTCTGGTTTGAATCCCGAATTGATCGTTTAATAATTTTACGACTAGATTAAAGTGATGTTTTTCAAAATAGAAAGAAAAAATACTCAATCTCTCTTTATGATTTGGCGCTAAAATTTTTACTCCTTGTAGATTTTCTAGGGTTTTAAATATAATTTTGTTTACTTCATCTTCTCTCTTTTTAATATTAGCAACACCCATTTTATCTTTTAACTGAATAGAAAGTGCAATTTTTATGGCTTGTAAAAAACCGGGTGTTCCACCATCTTCTCTGGTTTCTACATCATCAAAATAATCATGCTGCCCCCACGGGTTTGTGTAACTTACGGTTCCTCCTCCAGGATTATCTGGCACAACATTTTTATATAATTTTTTATTAAAAACCAATACGCCAGAAGTTCCTGGACCTCCTAAAAATTTATGTGGAGAAAAGAAAATTGCATCTAAATATTCGTCTTCGTTTTCTGGATGCATATTAATTGACACATAAGGCGCACAACAGGCAAAATCTACAAAACATAATCCTTTGTATTTATGAATTAATTTAGCCACCTTATGATAAGGTGTTTTAATCCCCGTAACATTAGAACATGAAGTAATTGAAGCGATTTTTATTTTTCTATGTTCGTGCTTTTTTATACATTCTTCAAAGCTTTTTAAACAAACCAGCCCTTCATTATTACAAGGAACAACCACAACATCTGCAATGGTTTCTAGCCAAGAGGTTTGATTAGAATGATGCTCCATGTGAGATACAAAAACAATTGGTTTTAGAGCTTCTGGAATGTTGGTATGTTCTTTTAAATTTTCGGAAATTTTTAAACCTAAAATTCGCTGAAACTTATTTACAACGCCTGTCATTCCTGTACCAGAAGTTATTAAAATATCATTTTCACTTGCATTTACATGTCTTTTAATAATGTTTCTTGCCTCATGATATGCTAGGGTCATTGCTGCACCAGAAGTAGACGTTTCGGTATGCGTATTTGCGATAAAAGGACCAAAATCATTCAATAATTTTTCTTCAATTGGGCGGTATAATCTTCCACTTGCAGTCCAATCTGTATATATCAATTTTTTTTCTCCGTTTGGAGATTTAAATGTTTGATCGATACCAACAATATGCTTTCTAAACTGATTGAAATAGTTTTCTAAATCAGTAATTACGTTCTTATTTTGGTTTACAGAAATCATAGTTTACAGAGGATTAAGTTGTACTAAAATACTTATTTAAAATTTAATATTCCGTCTTTTAACCAATTATAATATTCATTTACATTGGGTGTGTACGCTACCGGTTTTATAAGATTTTTTTCAGTATGATTCATTAAAACATAAAACGGCTGAGTGTTTGCTTTGTATTTTATAGTTTGTAATTCGCTCCATTTCTGGCCAATATATTTTAACTTTTTACCTGGTTTTAATTTCGAATCTACAATTTTATCTTCCTCTAAACGTCTTTTATCATCAACATATAAAGAAATTAAAACAACATCGTTTTTAAGTATTTTTAAAACTTTTGGTTGTACCCAAACATTTTGTTCCATTTTTCTACAATTTACACAAGCGTGTCCTGTAAAATCTATTAAAACAGGTTTCCCTACTTTTTTTGCATAAGCTAAACC
>CAYWOM010000255.1:0-3605 GCA_964459905.1 uncultured Polaribacter sp.
CTTCAATAAATTTTTCTGTCATTACAAATACTTTTTCTGGGTTGTTTTTCCAGATGTCATAATTTGTTACTACAGGAACTCCAATTCCTTTAAAAACGGCTTGTTGATTCCAAGGCTCTCCTACACAATATCCAAAAATTGTACCCGCTTCTAACGTTGCTGGCATTTGTGGCGGTGGCGTTACAGATAGTAAAACTTCTGCATCAATTTGTCCTTGTACATTTTCTTTAGTATACATTCCAGGATGAATCCCTGCTGCTGCTAACCAATATCTAATTTCATAATTATGAGTTGATACAGGAAAAACCATTCCCATTTTAAATGCTTTACCCGCATTTTTATATTCTGTGATTACAGGTTTTAAAGCATCTGCTTTAATTGGGTGAATTGGTTTCCCACTGCCATCTTTTGGCACGTTTGGCTTCATTTTAGACCAAACATCATTAGAAACTGTAATTCCATTTCCGTTTAAATCCATAGAAAAAGGCGTTACTAATTTTGCTTGACGACCAAAACCTGCTCCTGCCGCAATTGGCTGACCCGCTAACATATGAGAACCGTCTAATTGACCATCAATTACTCTATCTAAAACGTTTTTCCAATTAGATTGTGCTTCTACAGAAACAAATAAACCTTCATCTTCAAAGAATCCTTTTTCTTTAGCGATTGCTAAAGGTGCCATATCTGTTAGTTTGATAAACCCAAAAGTTAATTGCGGTTTCTCAATATCTAATTGTTTTGTTTTTGATACTTTTGTTGCAACGTCTGTAGTTGTCTTTTTTACTTCTTTTCCTCCGCAGCCAATAACCACAAGTAGCATTGTAAATAAGAGAGATTTTACTAATTTTAGTTTCATATAACTTGTCTTTAATATTTAATTACGTATTAATACTTATTTTAAGCAAATATATACGTAGAATTACAAATAGAATATGAAATAAAACAGGTAAGAACATTCTTTTTAACAGTTTAAAAAATGACTTAAAACAGCTATTTAACGTAGTTTTTTAGTTTTCAGTAGTTTGACTGTAATAAAAAAAGCAAGTATTGCTACTTGCTTTCGAATTTAATGATAAAAAAAGTTGGGGGTTAAGATGATTTATTAGTCTTAGCTATTGTAGAAGAAGTTATGTTCAGAGATTTCTTTTTTAAACTTTTCGATGTCAAGAATTTTTATTTGTTTTCCAGAAGTTTGTAAGAACAATTCTTTTTTTAATGAGGATAATACTCTAATTACTTGTTCATCTGTAGTTCCTACATAATCTGCAATTTCTTTTCTACTTAATTTTACGGAAAGATATCCTTTAGAATTGACATCAAATTTTCTGTGCATATATAATAACGTGTCAATCACTTTTTCTCTGACTGTCATTTGAGCCAACTTTTTAACTTTTGCTTCAGATTTATCTAGTTCATCTGCATAAAAAATCATAAAATCGTACGCTAATTTTGGAGTTTTTAATAAAGTTTCATTAAGAATATCTGTCGAAAAATTGCATAGAATACTATCTTCAATCGCCAAAGCCCCGATGGAATATTTTTTTCTAGTCACAAAACCTCTATGCCCAATAATTTCACCATCACTTACCAAGCGAAGAATTTGCTCTTTTCCATAAATACCAGTTTTAATGACTTTAGATTTCCCTTTGTAAATAAAAAATAATCCATTAATTGGTGCGTCTTCAATCACAAATTGCTGTCCTTTTTTACAAGCAATAGTGTTTTTCTTCAAAATTAATTGCTGCACAGCTTCCGAAGAAATATTCTTCTTTATTAAACAATTTAAATTTTCACAATCGACACATTTCATCTAAATTATTATTTATCTAATGCTAGTTTTAAGTCTAAAACACTTTGTTTTTCATCTTCGGTAGAGAATTTAATTGATAAAGCTAAAATAGATACAAATACAATTGTAACTCCTATATATAAATAACCGCTAGAAACCGCAGAGGAAGAAGCAGAAGCTTGCGCAAGATCAATTATTTCTTGAGTAGCTCCATCATTATTTATAATGGCAGTTTTTTCTGCAATCGCAGATTTTGTTTTTAATAATATTGCAGCTAAAAAAGCGCCTACATTTCCACCTGCACCAACAATACCAGAGATTGATCCAATGGCTTTTTTGTTAATAAAAGGAACCACAGAAAAAGTGGCGCCTTCTGCCATTTGTACCGATAAACTAAACCCTATTAAAAAGACAATGGCTACTGGTAAAAAAGTAATGCTAGAAAAAAGAGATAACATAATTCCTTCTACAGCAAGTATAGAAACCAAAAAGAGTACACGACCTCGCAAACCTTTTAATTTACCTAATTTATCCCCAAAAAAGCCACCTAATGTTCGTGCAAAAATATTCATTAAAGCAAAAGATAACACAATATTTCCTGCAGTTAATCGAGAAAGCTGAAATGTGTTTTGCGGATAATCGTCCATGGTTCCGTAAACCGTTAATTCCATTCCAAAACATGCTGCATAAACAACAAATAAAATCCAAACTCTATAATCTTTTAAGACTTCTAGAAAACCAACTTGATCTTTTTTTGCTTGAGGTAGTTTTCCAATTTTCTTTAATTCGCTGTAATTTCCGTTTGGTGTGTCTGTTGTGAAAAAGTAATACACAATTCCCATTAAAAAACAGATAACACCCGCAATAATCATAGAATACCTCCAGGCATTTGCTTCGTCTGCAATACCCATTGCTATAACAGCAGCAGCAATTATTGGCATTCCCAACCTATTTGCGCCACCACCTAAATTACCCCAACCTGCAGAAGTTGCATTGGCAGTACCCACAATATTGGGCGCAAACATTATAGAGGTGTGTACTTGTGTAATTACAAAAGAGGCACCAATAAAACCTATAAAAAATCGACACAATAAAAACTGAAAAGGCGTTTGCACAAAGCCAATTAAAATAACCGGAATAGCACCTAAAATAAGCAACCATGTATAACACAATCTTGGCCCGTATTTATCACATAATTTACCAATTAGTAAACGGGCAAATACAGTTCCTGAAACTGCTAGAATAATAGAATTCCATTTTTGATCTGGCGTTAAACCTAAATCTTTAACAACATCTGGCATAAAAGGAACAATACCAAACCAGGCAAAAAAGCATAGAAAAAACGCAATGGAAGTAATCCAAAAAGTTTTAATGGAGATATTGCTAAAGTTAAGAAGTGATAATTTTGTCGCTTTTTGGTTATCCAAAGTATTCATATTATATTTTTATGTCAACAAAATTATATAATTAAGTATTTATACGCAATATTAAATATTAAAAATTAAGTATTAAAACCTATTTTTATAGAATTCTTAATTTTTGCAGCTTCTAAAAATCATTCGTGTAAAAAAAGGCACTTCGTTAAATGAAATTCAAAATAAGCTTCCTTATAAATCTTAACTGGGTTTTAAATCAATAAAATCAAATATTTCTATCAAAAAATATTCATATTCTGAATTTATAATCACTAAAATTTAGGAATTGACAAAAATGTAATCATATTTAAAAAGGATCTTTTTAAAACATATATAATAAGTATAAATACGTATTTTTGTATTTAAGAACTAGTATTTTACAAGTATGAAAACAATTATTG
>CAYWOM010000256.1:0-3601 GCA_964459905.1 uncultured Polaribacter sp.
TAAAAGAAGAACTTAAAAATGCAGAAGGTGGCCACGATTGGTTTCATATAGAACGGGTGTATAAAAACGCACTTTTAATTTCTAAAGATGAAAATGTTAACATTTTTATAGTTTCTTTAGCGGCACTTTTGCATGATATTGCAGATCCTAAGTTTTATAACGGTGATGAAACTATTGGCCCTAAAAAAGCAACTGAATTTCTTACAAATGAAAATGTACATACTAAAAACATTAATCATGTTATAAAAATAATACAGCATATTTCTTATAAAAATTCTTTTGATACAACTGGCGAAAAATTTTCTTCTAAAGAATTAGAAGTAGTGCAGGATGCAGATAGATTAGATGCTATTGGTGCTATTGGTATTGCACGTTGTTTTAATTATGGTGGCTTTAAAAACCGTGCTTTGTACAACCCTGCTATTTTACCAAATTTAACAATGACAAAAGAGCAATACAAAAATTCTGATGCGCCGACTATTAATCATTTTTATGAAAAATTATTGCTTTTAAAAGATAAAATGAATACAAAAACAGGCAAACGAATTGCTACTGATAGGCATTTATATATGCAGCAATTTTTAACGCAATTTTATACTGAATGGAGTGGTATTGCTTAAAACAAATTAAGTATATTAATCTTAACTTGTTTCACACTCTTAAGAGTTACGAGATGCTGAAATAAATTTAATATAATAGCTTAATTATTTAGGATAACAAAAACAAATAGATGACTTCCTACTTTTAAATAACAAAGGTTGTTTTGCTATACCAAACTTATCTATCTCAGTATTCCGAAACCTTTAGGATAACTTGTTTAATTCAAAAAAGAAATAGTATAATATAAAAAAAGTATATCTAGCTTTAGAAAACTTAAATTCTATCTTTTTAAAACTAAACACACCAATAGCATTTTGGTTAGTAGCTATTGATTATGTATTTTACTGCTCCTAAATAAGTAAAATTAGCAATATTTACTCATATCAATAAAAACATTTATTTTTATAAAATTTAATTAATTGCAACTTTTACTTTGTGATTTTATATTTCAAAAGTCCGTTTATCAAAAAATAACTGATAATTAAAGAGATTACTTAGTATCTTTTTTTTACCATAAGTGTATTAATATTTTTTTTTGCCAATAATTTAAAACTACAATAATATTATTAAGATTTATATTTCAACGTATTTATGTGTTATTTTAACTAAAAAATACCCAAATATAACCTATTATTGTATAATTATTAATATAGTTATTAGACACTATTTAATAATACAAAAAAAATAAACAATACCTAAGTGATTTTATTTTAAGTATTTAAGCAGAATTAAATTAAAACATATATTTTACATAAAAAAACTTAAAGAACTATTAAAGAACAATTAAATAACAATTGAAACTCAATTAAATAACAATTAAATTACGCACCAAGACCGTTTATGTTAATTTAAATACCATTTAATGAATAAAAAATTTAAAAAACCTCATTTTGTGCGTTTTTTGTGTTTTAATATGTTTTTTAGGTTGATTATGTTTGTAATATGCTACACAAAGGGGAAATAATAAAAAAAGCAGTTTACCAAAGTGGGTACTCTATAACAAAACTTGCAAAAGACTTAGGCAAGAGTAGGCGTTGGGTATATCAGTTATTTGAAAACAGTAACGTGTCTACAGATGTTGTCTTAGCGATTGGCAATGTTATTTATCATGATTTTTCTGAGCTCATACAAGTAATGCCAAAATCTTCAGAAACAAACGGAGTAAATCCACCTAATAGTACAAATATCTTTTGGAAAGACAAATATATAAACCTTCTAGAAGAATATAATGATTTGTTAAAAAAATACCTAAATTCACAAAAATAAGTAGTTATTCTTTTTAATACACAACTATTTCTTACACTAAAGAGTTGTTATAAAATTACATTCTTGTAGGTTCCATTCAATAACTTAACGCAACAAATCTAAATTTATAGATTTGTAAATAATAGTTACAGACTATACTACTCATTATATTTTTGAGTTCGAAAAATAAAAAAAAATATGTATTATTTTGTATTCATCCAAAAATCTAAAATAATATAATTAAGATTTTGAAATTAAACCTTTTTTTATTTTGTGTTTTATCGACAATAATAAAAATTAACTGAAATTATTTTTATCCTTATATATTTTTTGTAGATTTGATTGTCGAAAAGAATTTTAACCCCCCATTTTAAGCATATGCTTAAAATGGTTTTTTTTTGTTCAACTATTTGTAAGACAATATCAATAAAGCAATTACTATTTAAAATGTAACTAGTAATTTTTTAAATGTAATTGGACTTATTGTTTTTTTTCTAGGACGTAAAAAGCAATTTATTAAAATTAAAAAAACTAACTCTTTTATTGTTTATTTCAGTGTATATAAATTAAAAAAAAATGAAGACTTGTCCAAAATGTAAATCTACATCACGCCAGAGAATGAAAAGGAGAGGAATTACTAAGTTTATACCAGGTGCAAAAGCCTATAGTTGCGATGTTTGCAACACACGATATACATGGTTCGCATTAATAAATTTATCTATAATATCATAATAAAAATCTTTTATTACTATGTTAGCGTTAATTATATTAAACCTTAGATGATTTCAAGAGTCTAAGAATAAAATTATAATGAATAAGGTTTTTGCAAGTTTACTAATTATGGTGTCTTTGATATCATGTGATAATGATAACATAAATATGCCTGTAATCTCTGTACCAACAGTCAAGTTGAATACTACCTATGAAGTAAATATTACGGAAGATATTACTTACGCTGAAGGACTTAGTCATGATAGTTGGAACAGTGCCAATACCTCTGTAGTTTCGTTATTAATGGACTCTTATGTTCCAGATAATGATTTGCAAAATCGCCCCTTATTAATGTTAATTCACGGTGGCGGATTTTCTGGTGGTTCAAAATAACAGGAAGCATTAGTAGATATGTCAAATTACTACGCTTCTAAAGACTTTGTTGTATTTTCAATTGACTACAGGCTTAGAGGTAATATGGGAACAATTCCACAAGAATGGATAGATGCCACTACTAATGTTGACCCGGCAGAACTCGGTCAGCTTCTTGCTATGTACCCTGCGCACAGAGATGCTAAATCGGCTTTACGTTGGATTATTGTCAACGCCGATAATTATCACATCGATACGGATTACATTACTGTTGGTGGCGGTTCAGCGGGAGCAATTACATCAATAGGTCTAGGTGTATCAGAGTTGAGTGATTATAAAGATGAAATCAGCTTAAGTAAAGATAACACTCTATCAACAACGAATCTTTCTCAAACGTATGAAGTACAAACAATTTTAGACTTTTGGGGTTCCAACGTATCTATAGAAATACTTGAATCAATTTATAGACACCAAAGGTTTGACTCAAATGACCCAGCTATGTTTATAGCTCATGGAACAGAAGACACCACCGTACCTTTTAGTAGTGCGGAAGATTTAAAAACTTTATGTGAAACAAATGAAGTTGATTTTATTTATTATCCATTAGAAGGCAGAGGTCATGGTCCCTGGGAAGCTACTGTGAACGGAAAAAGTTTGTCAGATTTATCTTTTG
>CAYWOM010000257.1:0-3599 GCA_964459905.1 uncultured Polaribacter sp.
GGGGGCTGTGTTCGCAAGAACGTGGAAGTTCGAATCTTCTCGTGCGCACTTTTATCTCATTAAAAACTTTACAACTTCTTCACAAAAAATTAACCTTTATACATACAATTATTGTTAATTTTGTAAGATGCAAAAAACTCTATTTATTTTGTGCTTATTAATTTCTTTAAGCGCTTTTTCTCAAAAAGATTCTATTACTGTTAAAAAATTAAAAGGTCAAATTATTCATGGCGAAAACAAACGATCTTTAAGTGCAGCCCACATTCTTAACTTAAATTCTGTACAAGGAACCATTACAAATGCTAAAGGTTTTTTTGAATTACCAACCAGAGTAAATGACACCATTTTAGTTTCGTATTTAGGATACGCATCTATAAAATTAAAAGTTACAAACGATTTATTAAAAGGAAACGAATTACTAATTGCTTTGTACGAAAAACCTGAAGAAATTAGAGAAATTGTTATTAAATCTACCAAATTAATTGGTGTTTTAGAAATTGATATCAAACAAGTACCAAAAGATAGATTTACTAGAATTAAGATAAATGGACTTCCGCAAACTTACGAAGTTGGCAAACCAAAAGGAAAAGACTTCTCCTCTCCTATTGCAGCGCTTTTTCAACCTGTAGATTTCTTATACAATCTCTTTGGCAAAAAACCAAGACAACTTAAAAAGTTGCAAAAATTAAAAAAAGAAGACAATTTACGTAAAATGCTAGCAGGTAATTTTGATAGAGAAGTAATGATGGAATATTTAGACATGGATAGACAAGAGCTATCAGAGCTTTTAACAGACTGTAATTACTCTGACTATTTTATCAAAAAAGCTTCAGATTTACAGATGATAGAGGCTATTTTAGATTGTTACGAGAATTATAAAGCACTTAAAAAAGGAAAAATAGAAAGAGATAAACTTCCTGCAAAAAACTAACTAATTACCAAAAATGGAAGCTCAAACTCTTTTTTACATTTTTATATTTATTATCATAATCAACTTTATAATTGATACAGTTTTAAACTATTTAAATGCGAAACACTTTAATGATACAATTCCAGAAAAATTAGCTGATGTATATCATAAAGATGAGTACAAAAAATCGCAGGAATACAAAAAAACAAATGCTAAATTTTCTAACATAATAGCTTCTTTTTCTATTGTTTTAACCCTAATTTTCTTTTTTGTTGACGGATTTAAATATGTAGATACTTTTGCCAGAAACTTTACAAATAACCCCATTTTAGTTGCGTTAATTTTCTTTGGAATAATAATGATGGGTTCAGATATTGTAAAAACGCCTTTATCTTATTACCAAACTTTTGTTATTGAAGAAAAGTTTGGCTTTAACAAATCAACAAAAAAAACATTTTGGTTAGACAAACTTAAAGGATTGTTGATGAGTGTTATTTTAGGGGGTTTAATTTTAGCACTTATTATTTGGTTTTATTTACTTGCTGGAGAATATTTTTGGTTATATGCTTGGGCTTTAGTAGCTGTTTTTTCTTTATTTATGAATCTCTTTTATGCAAAACTAATTGTACCTTTATTTAATAAACAAACACCCTTAAAGGATGGAGAATTAAAATTTTCCATAGAAAAATATGCACAAAAAGTAGGATTTACAGCCAATAATATATTTGTAATTGATGGTTCTAAAAGATCTACAAAAGCAAATGCTTATTTTTCTGGATTTGGATCACAAAAAAGAATAACCTTATACGATACACTTATAAACGATTTAGAAACCGATGAAATTGTGGCTGTTTTAGCGCACGAAGTTGGTCATTATAAAAGAAAACACATTATTTTTAATCTATTTACTTCTATCTTACTAACCGGTTTTACCTTGTATATTTTATCATTATTTATCGGTTCTCCTATATTATCGGAAGCTTTAGGAGTTGCCATACCTAGTTTTCATATTGGTTTAATTGCATTTGGCATTTTATACTCGCCAATATCAGAGATTACAGGTTTATGTATGAATTATGTTTCCAGAAAGTTCGAATATCAGGCAGATAATTATGCCAAAGAAACTTTTGCGGCAACTCCTTTAATTACTTCACTTAAAAAATTATCTAAAAATAGTTTAAGTAATTTAACACCACATTCTGCGTATGTTTTTATGCATTATTCACATCCAACTTTGTTGGAAAGAATTAATAATTTAGAACACTAATTTAGCCGCTTTATTTCTTGTCTGTTAACATTCTTATCGCTAATTTCACTTTTAGATTTTTAAACCACAAATCTTTCGAAAATTCATGGAATATACAGCAACCATAGAAGAAGAAAATAAAGAAATTGCAAACAGATACAAAGATTTACTAAAAGGTACTTATGAAGTTTTATCAAAAGAAGATAAAGAACTTATAAGAAAAGCTTTTGATATTGCTGTAGATGCACACTCTAAACAACGCAGAAAAACAGGCGAGCCTTATATTTATCACCCAATTGCAGTAGCAAAAATTGTTGCTATGGAAATTGGTTTAGGGGCTACTTCTATAGCCGCAGCTTTGTTGCACGATGTTGTAGAAGACACTGAATATACTATAGATGATATGGAGCAATTGTTTGGAGAAACCATTGCTAGAATTGTAAATGGATTAACAAAAATTTCTCGATTAAACAAAGAGCAAGATGCATCTATACAAGCAGAAAATTTTAGAAAAATGCTCTTAACACTACATGATGATGTACGCGTTATTTTAATAAAAATTGCAGACAGACTACACAACATGCAAACTATGGATGCAATGCCTGCTCATAAACAGGTAAAAATTGCATCGGAAACATTATATATTTATGCACCTTTAGCGCATAGATTAGGCTTGTATAACATAAAAACGGAACTCGAAGATTTAGGCTTAAAATACACAGAATCTGAAGTTTACACAGATATTGTTACTAAAATTAAAGAAAGTAAAGAAGAACAGCAAAAGTATTTAGAAACATTTGCCGAAAAATTAAAAAAAGGATTAGATAAAGAGAATTTTACTTATGAAATAAAAGGACGTTTTAAGTCCATTTATTCCATAAGGAGAAAAATGAGAAATCAGAATGTAACTTTTGATGAAGTGTATGATAAATACGCCATTAGAATTATTTATAATCCCAATTCTGATGACGATAAATTTGACGCTTGGAAAATTTACACCATTGTAACCGATTATTTTAAACCCAATCCAACGCGTTTAAGAGATTGGATTTCTCAACCAAAATCTACCGGTTATGAAGCCTTACATATTACCGTTGTTGGCCCAGATGCACAATGGGTAGAAGTGCAAATTCGTTCGAGTAGAATGAATGAAATTGCCGAAAAAGGATATGCCGCACATTTTAAATACAAACAAGGTGCAGAGAGCGAAATTGGTTTAGAATCTTGGTTAAATAAATTAAAAGAAACCTTAGAAAACCAAAGTATAAATGCAGTAGATTTTGTAGAAGATTTTAAACTAAACTTATATTCAAAAGAAATTTATGTTTTTACACCAAAAGGCGATTTAAAATCGCTACCAAAAGATGCATCTGCATTAGATTTTGCATTTTCTATTCATACAGATATTGGTTTAAAATGTAGAGGCGCAAAAGTAAACGGTAA
>CAYWOM010000258.1:0-3584 GCA_964459905.1 uncultured Polaribacter sp.
AGACTAAAAATAGAAGCTCCTAGAGTAACTACGCTGGTTGCCACATTTATTATTTTATGAATATCTTCTAATGATTTGTATAATTTTTTTATTTTTTTTGTTATTGATTCTAATTTAGCTAGAGAGTTATGTACATCATCCATTACTAAACTGGCAGAAATTGTATATAAATCATCAGAATAATTAAGTGTTCTTTTATGAGATTCGCGTAAATTTTTATTCTGGGTTTTCGTTAAAGTATCGTAATTCATATACCTAAAATCTCCTATTGTTTGCGCTAATGCTAAGAAATTATTAGCAACCTCATTTATCTGTTTTGAAGTTAATTTTGTCATCTTATTTTTTTAAATCTTAATTTCGTTTGCATACAGGTAAAGAATTTGTTTACTTTCTTTTGCTGATAATTTATCAATATTTTCATATAGTTTTTGATGCCCTTCACTTATTTTTTTTAAAGATTTAGAATAAGTTTTTAACTTTTTCTGTTGGCTGTCTATTGCATCTATTTCAGAATAATAGTTGCTAACAGCATTTCTTTTTTCAACAATTGAAAGCGAATTATCTTTTATCAAATCAAAATAGTCTGCTTTGATTCTTTCTTTTTTAACGTTCAACTTTCCATTTAGGTTATTAGAAATAGTAAATTCTAAAAATTTGAGTAATTCTCTTACTGGGCTATTTGCTCCTCTAACATATTCTTTTAATTTTCTTTTTCTATAAGTACCTGTATATGCTCTTATTAATAGCTGAGATATTTTTGAGTAAGATGTTACTTGCGCTTTTTTTATTTTAATTGGTCCAAAATCTCCTTCAGTTAAAGCGGTTTCTAAATCTTCTGTTTTATATGCTGTAAGTTGATTGTTAGATAGTTTTACAAGACCGTCAAAATAGCTGTTTATAGAATTGTAAATCTTTAAAGTAATGCTGTCGGCAACTTTATTTAATTTGCACTGGCATTCTTCTGGATTAATTTTTAAGGTATTAATATCATTTCTAACGCATTTATCAATACAATTTTGTGTAAAACTATAATTAAGCTCCCTAAAAGAGGTTATACTTTGCAATGAGCTTGAAGAAAAGTCATTTACATGCTTTAAATTTACGCAACTTGCTAAAGCAATTAATGTTATCAAAGTAAATCCAAATTGGTTTATATATTTTTTCATATTTAATTGGTTTGGTTATATCTGTTTAGAAATAGGCTTAAATTTGTAATTGGCATCATATTTATGGGGGTATAACGTTAACGTTAACGTTTTGATGTATGCTTAGTTACGTGATCTAGTAAATAAAAAACGAATACAAAATCCGCAAGAATTTTCGTAAGTAGTACGGTATTAGAAAATTGTAATTTATTAATCACATTCGTAATAATTCTTTTTTTGAATTAAATTTGAACACCACTTGTTGGCGTTTACAATATACGCATCTGCCTTTTTATTTCTAATTATTGAAATTTTTTTAGTAGCATTTTCACGACCATTAAATTCAATTACTGTTCTGTAACTACCTTTCCTAAAAATAATTTTTGAATCAAAATGTATAAACTTATTTTTTTCATATTCTGCTTCTTCTAATGTTTTATCTCCACCAACTATTATGTAGTATTTTTGAGTTTGCTCATTAGGTAGTTGTAATTCACTATTTAATTCAATGTCAATTTTTTTTATTTTATTCTGCAATATTTTATATTCCTCTTTCTCATTTTTATTCCACTTTGTACTATCTTTTTTAAGTATTCTAGATTGTTCAATTTTATTTAAGGAATTTTTTTTTAATAAATCATCATATTCTTTTTTAACATCAACATAGTATCTTTTCCAACCATCTCTTTGGTCTACGTTAACTGTCACATTTTTAAAAAATTGAGCTAACTTATATCTTGGACCTACTTTGTCATTTAATACTATTAATTCTGTCATATATTTTTCGGAATAAAATTTGACTTCATCAAAACTTTTATCTCTACTAGTAAAATTCCAATTTACAATGCTTGAGATTAAAACGAGTGCAACACTTACAATAAACCACTTGGCTAGTTCAATCCAATATTTCATTTTTTCAAATTTATCGTTTTCCATAAGAGTGAGTTTTTATGTTTGCCAACAAATAATATGCAACGGTTTAATCTTTTTAGAATCTTGGTTATCTAAGTTCAATTTTTATAAGCATATAATCAAAAGGAAAAACACCCTTTTTTAAAACAAAAAAAAATCCCAAACTTTCGTTTGGGATTTTAATTTAATCATTGGTCTCGCTTTCTGTCCGAGTTTCTTCTTTCTTTTTGCCTTTCTTAATTTTAATGGTGAGCTGGTTTTTCTCATCATCTAAATCCATAGAAATAGTATCGCCTTCAGAGAGTTTAGAATTTACAATTTCTTCTGCCAAAGCATCTTCAATGTATTTTTGTATGGCTCTTTTTAACGGTCTTGCTCCGTATTTTTTATCAAAACCTTTGTCTGCGATATAGTCTTTTGCTTTTTCACTTAAATTTAAGGTGTAGCCTAAGTCAGAAATTCTATGTAATAATTTGTCTAATTCGATATCTATAATCGAGTGAATATCTTTTCTTTCTAATGCGTTAAATACAATTACATCATCAATTCTATTTAAGAATTCTGGTGCAAAAGATTTCTTTAAAGCACCTTCAATAACCGATTTTGCATTATCGTCTGCTTGCGCACTTTTAGAAGCGGTACCAAAACCAACACCACCGCCAAAATCTTTAAGCTGGCGTGCGCCAATATTAGACGTCATAATAATTATGGTGTTTCTAAAATCGATTTTTCTACCTAAACTGTCTGTAATATGCCCGTCATCTAAAATTTGTAATAACATATTAAACACATCTGGATGCGCTTTTTCTATTTCATCTAACAATATAACCGAATACGGTTTTCTTCTTACTTTTTCAGTTAATTGTCCGCCTTCTTCATAACCAACATATCCTGGAGGTGCACCAATTAAACGAGAAATAGCAAATTTTTCCATGTATTCACTCATATCAATTCTAATTAAAGAATCGTCAGAATCAAATAGTTCGCGCGCTAAAACTTTAGCCAATTGTGTTTTACCTACCCCTGTTTGTCCTAAGAAAATAAAAGAACCAATAGGTTTGTTGGGGTCTTTTAAGCCAACTCTATTACGCTGTATAGCTTTAACCACTTTAGTAACGGCTACATCTTGCCCAATTACTTTTCCTTTAATAAGGTCTGGTAACTCGTGTAATCTATGGGTTTCTGCTTCTGCAACTCTATTAACAGGAATACCTGTCATCATAGAAACTACTTCAGCAACATTATCTTCTGTAACAATTTCACGGTTTAATTTAGTGTCATTTTCCCATTGTTTCTCTGCAGAATCTAGTGCAGCTTCCATATTTTTTTCATCGTCACGCAACTTGGCAGCTTCCTCGTATTTTTGTCCGTTTACGGCTTTTGTTTTTTTATCTCGAATAATTTCTAATTGAGATTCTAGTTCTAAAACCTGTTGTGGAACTACAATATTTGTAATATGAATTCTAGAACCCGCTTCATCTAAAGCATCAATGGCTTTGTCTGGCAAGTATCTGTCTGTCATGTATC
>CAYWOM010000259.1:0-3582 GCA_964459905.1 uncultured Polaribacter sp.
ATTGTTAATGTTTGTGCAATCTGTTGCAGAAAGCTTTTTATCAGATCCAGACAATCGTTTTTTAACCGCTTTATTTGATCCATTTGGTGGGCAAGCTGCAAATTATTACACACGTTATTGGACTGTTGCAGAGCAAAATGAGTTAATGCCACCATTTAAAGGTGTTATAATTTACAATAGAGTATTGTGGTTAAGTATTGCAATATTAATACTAGCAGTAGTTTATAAATTGTTTTCTTTTAGCCAGAATGCATTTTCTTTTTCTTTTAAGAAGCAAAAGTCAGAAAGAGCAATAAAATCTAATTTTGGAGGTATTACAAGAATAAACTTACCAAAAGTAACGCACGATTTTTCATTTTGGAACCGCATTAAAACTACTTGGAAACTTTCTAATTTAGATTTTAAATACATTGTAAAAAGCTTACCATTTATAGCCATTTTAATTGTTGGTTTAATTTCGTTATTAATTTTTGCAATTACAGCAGGTGAGTTGTTTGGTACCAAAACATTACCAACAACATGGCAAATGTTATTATTACCCGGTGGTGTATTTACATTCTTTATTAATCTACTAACTTTTTTATATACAGGCATGTTAATTAGAAGAGGAGAAATGGCAAGAATAAACCATTTAGTAGATGTAACTCCTGTTAAAAACTGGTCGCTTTTGTTGTCTAAACTAATTGCTCTTTTTAAAATGCAATTTGTTTTATTGGCAGTTATTATTGTTGCGGGAATTTCATTTCAGATATATAAAGGGTATTATAATTTTGAAATTGGGCATTATTTAAAGGAAGTATATGGCTTAATGTTAATTCATTTTGTTGTTTGGGCTTTTTTAGCAATGCTAATTCAAACCTTAATTAAGAACCAGTATTTAGGGTTGTTTGTATTGTTGGTTCTTTTAATAGGACTTCCACTTTTATCTCTAGCAGGTTTAGAGCAAGCTGTTTTTAAGTATAACCAAAGTCCAAATTATCAATATTCAGACATGAATGGTTATGGAGCAAGTTTTACCACCTATTTTATATATAAAATTTATTGGTTTATTGGCGGCTTAGTATTGTTAGTTGTTTCTGCGTTATTTTGGATGCGAGGAATTACTTTTTCATTTAATGAAAGATTTTTAATTGCTAAAAAAAGGCTTACAGGTACTACAACAATCGGTTTTGCAGTTTTTTTAATTGGCTTTTTGTGTTTAGGATTTTCTATCTACAAAGAAAAAAATATAGATAACGCTAGAGTTACATCAAAAGAAAGAGAAAAGTTACAAGTATCATGGGAAAAAGATTATAAGAAATTCGAAAATTATGCACAACCAAGAATAGTTGCAGTAAACACCGAAATTAATATTTATCCAAAGAAAAGAAATTTTGAAGCTGCTGCTGTAATTACAATGATTAACAAGACAAGTGTTGCTATTGATAGCCTTTTCTTAAATCATAATAGTTACCCAAGTACATTTAAATTTAGTTTGGCTAATAAATTGGTTTTAGAAGATACTATTCAGAATTTTGATATTTATAAGTTCGATAATAAAATTATGCCCGGAGATACGGTAACGCTGTCTGTTACTATAAAAAACAAGCCCAATACAAGGTTAACTAGTAACTCTCCAGTAATAGAAAACGGAACATTTTTAAATAGTGGTATTTTTCCAAACTTAGGGTATTCTTCTGCGCCAGAATTAACCGATAATAAAACACGTAAAAAATACAATTTACCACCCAATGATTTACGTCCACATCCATCAGATTCTACAGCTTTAGGAAACACATATATTAGTAAAGATGCCGATTGGATTGATTTTGAAGCTACTGTTTCTACATCCGAAGATCAAATTGCAATTGCACCCGGGTATTTACAAAAAGAGTGGGTAAAAGACGGCAGAAGATATTTTCATTATAAAATGGATAGTAAAATTCTAAATTTCTATGCATTTAATTCCGCCAAATATCAAATAAAAAGAGATACATGGAATGATGTAAAACTAGAAATTTATTATCATAAAGGGCACGAATTTAATTTAGATAGAATGATAAAAGGGATGAAAGCTTCTTTAGCTTACAATACCAAGAATTTTAGTCCTTATCAACATAAACAATTAAGAATTGTTGAGTTTCCAAGAACTGCAGGAACTTTTGCGCAATCATTTCCAAATACAATCCCTTTTTCAGAAACAATTGGCTTTATTGCAGATGTAGATGAAACAGATACTGGTGGTGTAGATTATCCTTTTGCGGTAACTGTTCATGAAGTTGCGCATCAATGGTGGGCGCATCAGGTAATTGGCGCAGATGTTTTGGGTGCAACAATGTTGTCAGAAAGTGTGTCAGAATACGTTTCTTTAAAAGTACTAGAACATCAACACGGAAAATCTAAAATGCGTAAATTTTTAAAGAAATCTTTAGACGATTATTTAACACAAAGAACTACAGAAAGAAAACGAGAAAATGCACTGATGTATAATGATGGCCAAGGCTATATTCGTTATCAAAAAGGTTCTTTGGTTATGTATGCTTTAAGCGATTATATTGGTGAAGAAAACTTAAATAGCGCTTTAAAAAAGTATGTAGAAAAAGTACAGTTTCAAGAACCACCATATACAACTTCTATAGAAATGGTAAATGCCATAAAAGAAGTAACACCAGATTCTTTACAGTATGTAATTAAAGATATGTTTGAAACCATTACTTTATATAGAAATAGAATTGTAGAGGTTACATCTACAGAATTAGAAAACGGAAAATACCAGGTAGATATAGAATTTGAGGTTTCTAAATATAGAAATAACCAAAAAGGAAAACGTTATTATGGCGAAAAAGTTGGCGATACTTTATCTTATAAAACGGAGAAGATGAAGAAGCCAATTTTATCTGTTCCGTTGGCAGATTATATAGATATTGGTGTTTTTACAGAAGAAGAAATTGACGGTAAAAAGGAGGAGAAAGAACTCTATTTTAAGAAACATAAAATAACTAAAATTAATAATAAAATAACTATTATTGTAGCAGAAAAACCAACCGAAGTTGGCGTAGATCCTTACAATAAATTAATAGACACACAATCTGAAGACAATAGAAGAAAACTGTAAATATAAATACAAAGTGTTTAAAACCCTTGTAGTGGCGCTTGTCAAAAAAACACTATTATTTTTCGTTTTCTTGGCAAGCTTTTCTTGTTCTAAAACAAAATTAGTTGAACTAAAATTTTTAGATGAATATGTTTTAGCAGATTCTATTTCATTTAATAATACTATTGTAGGTGGACTTTCTGGAATAGATTACGCAAACGGTTTTTATTATTTAGTAGTTGATGATACTAAGAACCCACGGTTTATAAAATCAAAAATTACTATAAAAAATGATAAAATAATAGCCGTAAATTTTAAAAATATTGTTTCATTAAATGATACAGTAAATACATTTTACAAAGAAAACGCACTCGATTTAGAGTCTGTTTTTGTAGATGAACAAACCCAAGAAATTTATTTTGTTAGTGAAGGGTCTATCAAAAAAAAGCTATTTCCAACAGTTTTTAAAACAGATAATATGCAGACAATTTTAAGATGTCAAGAACTTA
>CAYWOM010000260.1:0-3552 GCA_964459905.1 uncultured Polaribacter sp.
TTGATAGAAATATCAATAATATTAAAATTAGCATAATTTAAAATGCACAACGGGTGAATATAATAAGTTTTTACTTAATTCATACCCTAAAACCTCACCAATTCTTTCAATATTTCTTCTAAATCTTAGTGCATCTTTTTGCACTTTTACATCTCTAATTTCTGATATAAATTTGTTTAAAATTGAGTTATTTTCTTGTAGGTGATGAATGGTCATTATAGTAAATTATACCAACAAATGTAATGCAATTGTCTAAATTTTGTATCTTGGCTTCTTACAAATAATAATTTTTAACAAAAAAATCAAAAAAAGATGGGAATTTTTTCATTCATTAAAAATGCTGGAGCCAAAGTTTTTGGCATTGGTAAAACCACAGAAGAAGAGAACGTAGAAAAATCAGATCAATTAAGAAATGCAATTGTTTCGCACAACTTAGAAGTTAAAGATTTAGCTATAGAAGTAAATGATGATGCTGTAAAACTTTGGGGAGAAGCTGCAGATTTAGCTACCAAAGAAAAAGTAGTTTTAGTTGCTGGTAATACCAACGGGGTTGCTTCTGTAGAAGATAATATCTCTGTTGCAGAAATTGAAATTATTGAAGAAGCTGCTATGGCGCAATTTCATACCGTAGAAAGCGGAGACACTTTAGGTAAAATTGCAAAAACCTATTATGGTAATGCAATGAAATATCCAGAAATTTTTGAAGCAAACAAGCCCATGTTATCGCATCCAGATAAAATTTATCCAGGTCAGGTATTAAGAATTCCACCTTTAGTAGACTAACTAAAAGTGATCCAAACTAAAAAGAGTTTCAAAATTAATTTTGAAACTCTTTTTTTTTGTACACTATTTTAAAAAATATTTGCAATTTTGCAGCCATGAATCAAAGAACTTTAGCATTAATTGCAGTAAGCATAGCTACAATAATTTATGGCGTAAATTATACAATTGCCAAAGAGGTAATGCCCACTTTTGTTAAACCCTATGCTTTTATTTTAATTAGAGTTGTTGGAGCAACGACTATTTTTTGGACCTTGGGTTTATTTATAAAGTCTCAAAAAATAGAAAAATCTGATTTTAAAAAAATATTTTTAGCCTCGGTATTTGGCATTTCTATAAATATGCTAGCATTTTTTAAAGGGTTAAGTTTAACAACCCCCATAAGCGCTTCTGTTATTATGGTAACATCACCAATTATGGTGTTAATTTTTTCTAGTATTTTTATTAGAAAGGCCATTGGAAAACAAAGAATTTTAGGCGTATTTATTGGTTTAATTGGTACTATTTTATTAATTACTTATGGCAACTCTTCTAGCGGAACTTCTAGCAACAGTAACTTGGGCAACTTTTTGGTATTTGTAAATGCCGCTTCTTATGGTTTGTATTTGGTATTGGCTAAAAATTTAATTACCAAATACCATCCTATTGTATTTGTAAAGTGGTTATATTTATTCGGTTTAATTTTTGTAATTCCTATTGGTTATAGCGAGTTTACCGAAATTGTTTGGCAAAAAATTCCTACTACTATATACTGGAGTATTGGCTTTGTAGTTATTTTTACTTCTTGCGTTACATATCTTTTTAACTTGTATGGTTTATCAAAATTAAAACCAACAACCGTAAGTGTTTTTATCTATTTACAACCCGTAATTGCCTCTATTTATGCATTAATAGTTGGTAGCGATACTATAAATTTAATAAAAATAGGTGCTACTTTATGCATCTTTTTAGGTGTGTATTTAGTTACCAAACAAGTAAAAGTATCTACTAAATAAGGTTATATTTACAACTTATTTAAAACTATAATTTTATGATTCAATCTATGACCGGTTACGGTAAATCTGTACTACAGTTACCCACCAAAAAAGTAACCATAGAAATAAAATCTTTAAATAGTAAAAATCTAGATTTAAACGTTAGAATTCCTTCTTATTACAAAGAAAAAGAATTGTCTGTACGTAAAAAATTGGCTTCTGCCTTAGTTCGTGGAAAAATAGATTTTTCGATATTTGTAGAAATGACTGCAGATGAAACTTCTACTACCATAAATCACGGAGTAGTAAAACAATACATGCAGCAATTAAGAAATGTGGTTCAAACAGGGGCAACAAATGATTTAGAATTACTAAAAATGGCAGTAAAAATGCCAGATGCTTTAAAAACTGAACGCGAAGAATTAGATGAAAAAGAGTGGAACCTCATTGACCAAAATATAACTACAGCCATTACAGAAATTGTACAATATAGAATTGATGAAGCAGCTTCTTTAGAAATAGATTTTAAAGAAAGAATTACCAATATTAGAACTTATTTAGAAGAAGTAAAAGCGTTGGATGGCGACCGGGTAGAAAACGTAAAAACACGTTTAAAAAAAGCTATTGACGATTTGAAAGTAGATACCGATGAAAACCGTTTTGAGCAAGAATTAATCTATTATTTAGAAAAATTAGATATTAATGAAGAAAAAGTTCGTTTGGCAAATCACTTAGATTATTTCTTGTTAACCTTGGCTTCGGAAGATTCTAATGGAAAAAAATTAGGTTTTATTGTACAAGAAATGGGACGAGAAATAAACACAACAGGTTCTAAAGCTAATTTTGCACCAATGCAAAAAGCGGTTATTCAAATGAAAAACGAATTAGAGCAAATTAAAGAACAAATTTTAAATGTGCTTTAAGTTATTTTTGTTCTGAACTTGTTTCAGAATCTTATAAATTATAATGCTAAAAAAAATTTAGCATGACAAATAATAAATTATATGTCAGATTTTAAAGGAAAATTATTTGTATTCTCAGCACCTTCTGGTTCTGGTAAAACAACCATTGTACGTCACTTATTAGCACAAAAAAAATTCAACTTAGCGTTTTCTATTTCGGCAACCTCACGCGAACCAAGAGGTTTCGAAAAAGATGGCGAAGATTATTATTTTATCTCTTTAAGAGAATTTAAAGATAAAATTAAAAATGATGAATTTTTAGAATGGGAAGAAGTTTATAGAGACAATTTCTACGGCACTTTAAAAAGCGAAGTTGAACGTATTTGGGCTTTAAAAAAACATGTTATTTTTGATATTGATGTGGTTGGAGGATTGCGAATTAAGAAAAAATTTCCCTCAGAAACATTGTCGGTTTTTGTAAAACCACCAAGTGTAGACGAGTTAAAAATTCGATTAAAAAAACGCAAAACAGAAAGCGAAGAAAAAATAAATATGCGCATTGCAAAAGCTTCTGTAGAATTAGCAACAGCGCCACAGTTTGATAAAATTATTAAGAACTACGAATTAGACGTTGCTTTAAAAGAAGCAGAAGATTTAGTTGGTAGTTTTTTAGAATTAAATTAGAAAAAAGAAGAGAGAAGCAAGAAAAAAGATGCATAAAAAATCTTTTTCTATTTTATCTATTATCTTATAAAAAATGAAAATCGGTTTATATTTTGGCACATTTAACCCAATTCATGTTGGGCATTTAATAATTGCAAATCATTTAGTAGAGCACTCAGATTTAGATGAAATTTGGATGGTTGTAACACCTCATAATCCGTTTAAAAAGAAAA
>CAYWOM010000261.1:0-3549 GCA_964459905.1 uncultured Polaribacter sp.
TATTCTAAAATGGTAAAACCAGGCGGAAAAATGGTCTATGCAACTTGTTCTGTTTTACCCTCAGAAAATCAAGACCAAGTGGCTACCTTTTTAGCATCAGAGTCCGGAAAAGATTATACCTTTGTATCAGATAAAAAAGTTTTGGCCCATATTTCTGGTTTCGACGGATTTTATATGGCGCTTTTAGAAAAAAAATAAAACAGTATAATTTTATTGCTAATTATTGTTTTTAAAGCATTGAAAAAGAAATTTTTAAGTTTAATTAAAAAATAATTTAAATGATTAAAAAGCTACTTATTATTTCAATTTGTCTACTATTAACAACATTTTCCTATTCACAGGAAACGTATTATAATGACGTAGATTTAACGCTAAGCGGAACAGATTTAAAAGACGCATTAGCAACCAAAATTATTGCAACGCATACAAATGTATTACCCTACACAAGTAGCCAACCAGATACTTGGGATGCAATTAAGATAACAGATGAATATATCAATCCACAAAAACCAGGTGATGTAACGTTATTTTATGGTTGGGAAAATGGTACTGACCAAGACATTACAAACGATATTTCTAGAGATGAAAGATTTCAAGATGATGGAAGTGGAGCACTTGATGTTTGGAACAGAGAGCATGTTTTTCCTAAATCTTTAGCAAACCCAATACTAAATACAGATGTGCCAGGCGCAGCCACAGATGCTCACCATTTAAGAGCAGCAGACAGAACTAGAAATTCAACAAGAAATAATAGAAAATATGGTAGAGGCACTGGTACTTCTAATTTTTCTACAGTAGATTTTCATGCAGGTTTAGATGACCCAAATACGGCCGCTTGGTATCCTGGAGATCAATGGAAAGGAGACGCAGCAAGAATGATAATGTATATGTACCTGCGTTATGGTGCTGTATGTTTACCAACTGCGGTTGGTGTGGGTAGCAAACAATTTACCCAAGATGAAATGATAGATTTATTCTTACAATGGAATGCAGAAGACCCTGTTTCGCAAATTGAGAAAACTAGAAACACCTATCATGAAGATTTAAACAATGCTGCTGCACAAGGCAATAGAAATCCTTTTATAGACAACCCATATTTAGCAACACGTATTTGGGGCGGAGATTCTGCAGAAGACTTATGGGGAATTTACACAAGTACAGATACCCAAGCACCAACAACACCTACAAATGTTATTGTAGATGCTATTAATTTTACAGCTTTCGATGTTTCTTGGGCGGCTGCAACCGATAATATAGCCGTTACTGGCTACAACGTTTTTGTAGATGGGGTATTAACTAGCCAAACAACTACCAATTTAAAAGTAACTATTACAAATTTAACGCCAAATACAAGCTACGCGATTACTGTTTTGGCTAAAGATTTAATTAATAATAAATCTGCACAAAGTATCGCTGTAAATGGCACAACTTTACAAGACACAACACCACCAACAACACCTACAAATTTAGTTTTTAGCAACGTTACCGATACTTCTTTTAAATTAATATGGGCAGCTGCTACAGACAATAATGCAGTAACAGCTTATGACGTTTATTTAAACGGAACTTTAAACGCTACAGTTACAGCGCTAAACCACACTATTATTAACTTAACACCAAGCACAAACTATACGTGTTATGTTATTGCTAAAGATGGTTCTGGTAATAGTTCTAGCCAATCTCAAACAGCAAATACCACAACTACAGCTGGCGGTATGGGTGTAGCTTCAGAACTTTTTATATCAGAATATGTAGAACCCTTTGAAGGTAATAACAAGGCCTTAGAAATTGTAAACTTAACAGGAAGCACAGTAAGTTTGGTTGGGTATTCTATTAGAAAGCAATCTAATGGTAGCGGAACTTGGGTAGATGATTTTAGCATTTCTACAGGAACAGTTAATAGTATTATACCTAATGATGTTTTTGTAATTACACATATAGACACAGCAAATGACTACCTAATTGCAGAATCAGATTTATTAGGACCACCAAATATAGATACAACACCTAACCCTTTTGGATCTCCTTTAAATTTTAACGGAAACGACCCTATTGGTTTATTTAAAGACGGAGTTTTAATAGATATTATTGGAGATTTTAACGGCGGGTCTAGTGTTTTTGCAGCAAACGTTACGTTAAGAAGAAATAGCGATGTTACAGGACCAAGTACTACTTTTAATGAACAAGACCAATGGACTGCATTCCCACAAGAAACTTTTAATGGTATTGGTTTTCATACAGCAACATCTAGTGTAAATGGGGTGGTTTTTAACAATTTTAAAATGTACCCGAATCCTACAAATAGTAATACTTTATTTTTTGATACAGATACCAATGCAAAAGTAGAAATCTATACTATTTTGGGTAAACGAATACTTAGCAATCAAGTTTCTAATACCAACAAAGAAATTAACATAGCTAGCCTTAGCAAAGGTATTTATATAGTTAAAATTATGGTAGACAATAATTTTATTTCAAAGAAATTAATTAAAAAATAATTAATTTTTAACAACATACTAAAAGCCATTCTATTCTGAATGGCTTTTTTTTTGCTTTAAAAAACCAAATTTATACTTTTAAATATTTTCTGATAAAGACAATTTAATGGTTACAAAAATCTCTTTTTGTCATCTTATATAAAAAAACAAGCACAAAAACTTCATTAAAATAATACTGCTATTTTTTTGACTATTGGCGTTTATATTCTTAATTTAGATGTCTAAAAGAAAACGTAAAATTTTAAAGAGTACCAAAAGAAAAACTATATTTAAAATTAAATTTATTTAATAATTAAAACATGAAAAAAACATTACTTTTATTAATCTTATTTATAAGTTTTTTAGCAAACGCGCAAGAACCATATTATAACGATGTAGATTTAACTGCAGAAGGATCTGACTTAAAAGACGAATTAGCTACAAAAACAATAGCAGCACACACTAATTTTTTATCCTACAACCCTGACGTTTGGAATGCCTTAAAAGCAACAGACGTAAACCCAACAAATGCCGCAGAAGTTTTATTAATTTATGGCTTTTCTGCTGCTGGTACAACAGCAAGAACAAGAGGTGTAAATAGTAATGGTGGTGGCACAGGAGATTGGAACAGAGAACATACATATCCGCAATCATTAGGTACACCAAGTCTTGGTAGTTCTTCTGGAGCAGGTGTAGATGCGCATCATTTACGTCCTTCAGATGTTAGTTACAACTCTCAAAGAGGAAGTTTAAAATTTGCAGACGGTGCTGGTAATTCTGGTAGCGTTTCTGGTGGTTGGTATCCTGGTGATGAATGGAAAGGCGATGTTGCTAGAATGATGATGTACATGTATTTGCACTACAATACACAATGTTTGCCAAGCAATGTTGGTATTGGAAGTACGGCTACTACCGGAGACGAAATGATCGACTTATTTTTAGAATGGAATGTAGAAGATCCAGTATCCGATTTTGAGAGACAAAGAAATAATAAGTAGCTTTTTAATCATTTAAATTATTTTTAAGTTTAATTAAAAAATAATTTAAATGATTAAAAAGCTACTTATTATTT
>CAYWOM010000262.1:0-3548 GCA_964459905.1 uncultured Polaribacter sp.
GTTACCAATAATTTACTACCAATTTTTAAGCTAGAAATATCTGCCGTTACAAAATCTGGTAAATTAGCTGGTATTGCTTTAATCTTTAATTTACGGTTTGTAAAACGTAAAGACCCACCATTTAAAACTCCTGGAGAAGTACCGGTAATTTTTACTGGAATGTTCATTGTTACTTCTTTATCATCAAATAACTGATAAAAATCTACATGCAAGATTTTATCTGATACTGGGTGAAATTGAATATCTTGTAAGATTGTTCCAATTATTTGTCCATCAACATCAAGACTTGCAGTATAAACGTTTGGAGTGTATACCAAATTTTTAAATGCTTTTTCTTCTGCTGAAAAATGCACTGGTTTATCTCCTCCGTATATAACGCAAGGAACCATACCAGCATTACGTAAGGCTTTTGTTGCTACTTTACCTACGCTTTCTCTTTTTGATCCTTTAATTGTAATTGATTTCATTACTTTTTTCTATTATTTGTTTACATTAAAAATTGCCCACTAATTGAAGTATTGTCTTGCACTTTGTGCATAACATCAGCAAATAATGGCGCGCAAGATACCACTTTTATTTTAGAAGTAGCTTTCTTTAACGGGATTGTATCAGAAACAATTAACTCTGTTAAACCAGAATTTTCTATTTTTTCGTACGCTCCGCCAGATAATATTGGGTGTGTACAAATTGCTCGAACACTTAAAGCACCTCTTTCCATCATTAAATTGGCTGCATGTGCTAGAGTTCCTCCGGTATCTATCATATCATCAACCAAAATAACATTCTTACCTTTTACATCGCCAATTAGTTCCATATGGCCAATAACATTTGCTTTTTTTCGTTGTTTGTAACAAATTACAACATCACAATGTAAGTGTTTAGAATAGGCATAAGCTCTTTTAGAACCACCCATATCTGGAGATGCAATTGTTAGGTTGTCTAATTTTAAACTATTTATATACGGCATAAAAATAGTAGAGGCATACAAATGATCTACTGGTTTTTCAAAAAACCCTTGAATTTGATCTGCATGTAAATCCATAGTCATAATTCTTGTAGCTCCTGCTGTTTGCAATAAATTTGCAACAAGTTTGGCTCCAATAGCAACTCTGGGCTTGTCTTTTCTATCTTGTCTTGCCCAGCCAAAGTATGGCATTACTGCGGTAATATGTCTTGCTGAAGCTCTTTTTGCAGCATCTAACATTAGTAACATTTCCATTAAATTATCTGCCGTAGGAAATGTAGAACCAATTAAAAAAACTCTTCTTCCTCTTACGGATTCTTCGAAAGCTGGCTGAAATTCGCCATCACTAAAATGTGTTGTTATTACTTTTCCTAATTCTGTATTATACTCTTTTGCTATTTTTTCTGCTAAAACAGTACTCTGCGAGCAGGTAAAAAGTTTTGGTGATAATTGATTTGTAGGCATTTAAGTGTTTTTTTAGTTGGGTTGTTTTAAGTATACAAAAGTAGAAATTATTTATTGACTTTGAAATTAAATTTTTGCCTTTAATAACTGAAAATATTTAGTAAATTTGCACTCTAATTTACTTTTTGCTCAAGTGGCGGAATTGGTAGACGCGCTGGATTCAAAATCCAGTTTTTTCGGAAGTGTGGGTTCGATTCCCACCTTGAGTACAAAAACCGAAACAATTATGTTTCGGTTTTTTTTTAATCTTTATCTTGTAAAAATTAAAATGGACAATTTTATTCTCTACTTTAAAATGGGTCTAAACCACGTATTAGATTTTAATGCGTACGACCATATTTTATTTCTAATAGTTTTGGGGGTTGTCTTTAACTTTCGTCAATGGAAAAAAGTAATCTGGCTAGTTAGCTTATTTACAATTGGCCATTCTGTATCATTGGCATTATCTGCCTACGGAATTTTAAAAATTAAAATGGACTTGATTGAGTTTCTAATTCCATTAACCATTTTTATTACAGGTGTTATTAATGTTTTTACAGCTAAGAATTCATCAACAGGTAAAGAAAACACAAACCTTATCTTGGCAATTTTGTTTGGATTAATTCACGGACTTGGCTTTTCTAACTACTTTAAAATGATGGTTGGCAAAGAAGAAGATAAATTTTTTCCGTTATTAGAATTTGCATTAGGTATAGAAGCTTCTCAGATAATTATTATAATAAGTATTTTAAGTATTGGCGCAATTCTTAAAAGTATTTTTAAAGTTAGTCGAAGAGATTGGGTTTTAGTTTGCTCATCTATAGTTATTGGTTTCTCTATACAGATGCTGTTAGCTCGTGTTTTTTGGTAAAAAAATTGTCTAATTATTAACGTTGTTATTCTATAAATATTTTTACTTTCGTTGTTATGACAGAAAAAAAGCAATTAAAATATGATACTGCTTATTTAAAAATGGCATTTGAATGGGGTAAACTTTCTCATTGTAAACGCAAACAAGTGGGTGCATTAATTGTTAAAGATAGAATGATAATTTCTGATGGTTTTAATGGAACACCAACAGGTTTCGATAATTGTTGCGAAGACAAACAAGGAACCACAAAGTGGGAAGTTTTACACGCAGAGGCAAATGCAATTTTAAAAGTTGCAGCATCTACACAATCTGCTAAAAACGCTACCCTATATATTACCTTATCACCCTGTACACAATGCAGCAAATTAATTCACCAAGCAGGTATAAAAAGAGTGGTTTATGCAAATGCTTACAAAGACACTTCAGGTATTAATTTTTTAGAAAAAGCAGGTGTAGAAATTAAGCATTTATCGTATGAAAAATAAAAACAACTTACCTATTTACTTTTCATTAGCCGTAGTTTTTGGTATTTTAATTGGTGTCTTTTTTGGCGGAACTTCTAACAATATGTTGTCTTTATCTAAAAATTCATCCCAAGAATTAAAAATAAAAAGACTCATTAATTTTATTGAAAAAGATTATGTAGACACCGTTAATACAGCACATCTTTTAGATGGCGCAATTACACAAATGCTAGGCAAATTAGATCCGCATTCTGTATACATTCCTAAAGAAAATTTACAAGCAGTTACAGAAAGTATGCAGGGTAATTTTGTAGGTATTGGCGTGCAATTTAGAATGATTAACGACTCAATTACAGTTGTTCAAACCATAAAAGGCGGACCAAGTATTACTGCTGGCATCAAAGCTGGCGATCGTATTTTAATGGCAAACAAAGACACACTTTTTGGTAAAGAAATTAGAAGTGGCAAAGTGCCCGCCTATTTAAAAGGAAAACCAAACACAGAAGTAAACCTTCAAATGTATAGAAAAAGCAACGATTCTCTTTTTAATGTTGCTATAACACGGGGTAAAGTAAACATAAAAAGCGTAGACTTAGCTTACATGATAAATGATTCTATTGGCTACATTAAACTAGATCGATTTGCAAGAAACACCTTTACAGAATTTAAATATTCATTAACTAACTTGATAGACAACGGCATGACCGATTTGGTCTTAGATTTGCGCGGAAATGGTGGTGGTTTTATAGATATTGCAAATAGTATTGTTGATGAATTTTTAGAAGATGATAAGCTCATCGTTTTT
>CAYWOM010000263.1:0-3535 GCA_964459905.1 uncultured Polaribacter sp.
TCTGCCATAAAATTAAGATTGTATCAAACGTTGTCTAATATTGCTTCTGAAAAAAACTCTACTATTATTTTTCCTTTTCCAGAAGGTATGATGCCTAAAAACTCAGAGAATGTTTCGGAATAAGTAATTATTTTTATAAAGTTGCTTGAAATGCTTTTGCAAGCAGTATTTTATAAGATAATTTTTTAATAAAAGTCTTTGATGCAAATGCAACTTTAAAAAACTAAATAGTTTAAAGTTTAATGGGCTAATAGCCTCAGTTAATTGCTAGTTAGTGCATTATAATTTTGAACAGGAATTAGTGTTTAAAAAATAATAGAAAAAACGACTATTTAAAATCAGTAATAGTTGTTAAGGATTAGGAGTAACCCATTATAATTTAATTTTAAAAGACTTTTTGATGAGCAATCAAAAAGTCTTTTTTTTGATTTAATTGCTTATTTTTGATAAATTTTAAGAACCTTTAAATTATACGATTGTGTATACATCATAATTAATGAAACCAGTAGAAGAAATTAAATTACCTATTAAAAATGAAATGGAACTCTTTGAAGAAAAGTTTAAAGAATCGATGCTTTCTAAAGTTCCGTTGTTAAACAGAATTACGTATTATATTGTGCGTAGAAAAGGAAAACAGATGCGCCCAATGTTTGTTTTTTTAGTAGCAAAAATGGTTTCTAATGGTGGTTTCGATGAACGTACTTATAGAGGAGCATCTGTGGTAGAGCTTATACATACAGCTACTTTAGTTCATGATGATGTGGTAGATGATAGTAACAGACGTAGAGGTTTTTTTTCTATTAATGCACTCTGGAAAAATAAGATTGCAGTACTTGTGGGCGATTTTATGCTTTCTAAAGGTTTGCTGCTTTCTATTGATAATGAAGATTTCGATCTGTTAAAACTAATTTCTATTGCCGTTCGAGAAATGAGCGAAGGCGAATTATTACAAATAGAAAAAGCGCGTAAATTAGATATTACAGAAGCTATTTATTTTGATATTATCAGAAAAAAAACAGCCACTTTAATTGCCGCTTGTTGCGGAATTGGGGCAGCATCTGTTGGTGCAAGCCAAGACACGGTGCAACAAATGCGTAAATTTGGCGAATATATTGGTATTGCTTTTCAAATAAAAGACGATTTGTTCGATTATTCTGATGAAAAAATTGGAAAACCAACAGGAATCGATATTAAAGAACAAAAAATGACTTTGCCTTTAATTCATACTTTAAATACCTGCTCTAAAAAAGAAAAAGCTTGGTTAATTAATTCTATTAAAAAACACAATAAAGATAAAAAACGCGTAAAAGAAGTAATTGCTTTTGTAAAAGAAAATGGAGGTATAGAATACACAACCACAAAAATGAATGATTACAAAAACAAGGCAATTGCTATTTTAGAGAACTACCCAAAATCTGAATTTAAAAATTCTTTATTAACGATGATTGATTATGTAGTGGAAAGGGAAATTTAGTTATCATTCTAATAATTCATCAACAAACTCTCTAGAATTAGACAAACGAGGTACTTTGTGTTGGCCACCTAATTTGCCTTTTTTCTTTAACCAATTATAAAATAAGCCTTGCTTTGCAACATGAATCTTAGGCATTGCCAAGGTCATAGAGTTGTAACGTTTTGCTTCATAATCAGAATTTATAGATTTTAAGGCATTGTCTAAAATTTCGGTAAAATAAGGCATGCTTTTTGGTGCTTTGTTAAACTCAATAACCCATTCGTGCCCACCACTTTCTTTATCTTTCATAAAAATAGGACCAACGGTATAATCTGCAATCGAAGCTTTTGTTTTTTTGCAAGCTAATTTTAAAGCGTCTTCTACATTTTCAATATTTAGTTCTTCGCCAAAAACATTTATATAATGCTTGGTTCTTCCGGTAATTTTAATTCGGTAAGGTTCTAAAGAGGTAAACCGAATTGTATCTCCAATTAAATAACGCCATAAACCACTATTGGTGGTAATAATTAAGGCATAATCTATGTCTTTTTCTACTGCTAATAAAGGTATAGTTGTAGAGTTTTCGCCTTTGTATGCTGTCATTGGAATAAATTCATAAAAAATTCCATAATCTAACATCAACAATAACTCTTTAGAACCATTTCTGTCTTGAAGCGCAAAGAAACCTTCAGAAGCATTATAAGTTTCATAATATTTAAAATCCTTTTTAGGAATCAGTTTTTTGTACTGTTCTCTGTATGGATTAAAGTTTACGCCGCCATGAAAATAGACTTCTAAATTAGGCCAAACTTCTAAAATATTTTCTTTTCCGGTTCGTTCTAATACACGATTTAACAAAACCAACATCCAACTAGGTACTCCTACCAAACTAGTAATGTTTTCGTTAATAGTTTCATTAATAATAGCTTCCATTTTGGTTTCCCATTCTGCCATTAAAGCCACTTCTTGGCTAGGAGCAGAACTAAAATCTGCCCAAAACGGTAAGTTTTCTGTAATAATTGCAGATAGATCTCCAAAATAAGAATTATTGTCTTTGTAGACTTCAGAGCTGCCGCCTAAACGCAACCCTTTTCCTGTAAAAAGTTGTGTTTTTTGGTTGTTATTAATGTATAAACACAGCATATCTTTCCCTGCTTTTAAGTGACAATATTCTAGCGATTCATCACTAACAGGAATAAATTTACTCTTTGCATTTGTGGTTCCACTAGATTTTGCAAACCATTTTATGCTACTTGGCCAAAACAGATTTTGTTCGCCTTTTCTACAGCGTTCAATTAGAGGTTCAAAAGTTTCATATTTCTGAATAGGAACTTGGGCAGCAAAATGAGTGTATTTATTTATAGATGAAAAATTATGGTGCTCTCCAAATTCAGTTTTCTTAGCAGTAGCAATAAGCTTTAATAAAAGTTCTTCTTGAACATCAATAGGATATTTTAAAAATAACTCAATTTGATGTTTTCTTTTTTTTAAAAACCAAGAAATTATAGAATTGATAATTTGAAACGCCATAGAAATTTGTAAATTTGTACAAAGACATTGCGAATAATTTTTAAGCAATCTTTCTTTAAATAAATAGATAACTTTGTTGTACTCGTAATGACGAAAAATATTTAGCTAAAAATACTAAAAACTTTTATATGAAGTACCAAGGAGTTTTAAAAAAAATGATGACTGAAATTGGAGACGAAATTCAGTATTATTTAGATATGAAGTCTGATTTTATAAACATGAATCAGCTTCTAAACAAAGAACTAACCCTATCTTTTGTGAAATATGAATGTTTAAACTGTAGCTTAAATAAACAAATTTATAGACAAGGGTTTTGTAAGTCTTGTTTTTTTGAAACTCCAAATGCTGGCGATTGGATTATTAGACCCGAATTAAGTACCGCTCACTTAGATCAAGAGGATAGAGATTTAGCATACGAAAAAAGTGTTCAATTGCAACCACATATTGTGTATTTAGCAAACTCTAGTAACGTAAAAGTTGGTGTAACCAGAAAAACACAAGTACCAACCCGTTGGATAGACCAAGGAGCGCACGAAGCCATAGAAATTGTAG
>CAYWOM010000264.1:0-3527 GCA_964459905.1 uncultured Polaribacter sp.
ATAAAGCCTGTTGTAAAATTACATCAATTAGTTGGTGGCTCTATTTTTGTAAAAAAATTAGAAGCTTTTTCTCAAGACACAACCTATACTGGTCAAACAAAACAATTTACAGATGCCTATTATGTAATATCTCACCCAAAAGGAAACTTAATGTGGGATGCTGGTTTGCCAGAACAATTGGTAATACCAGAACCTTTTAACGACCCAAGCGGAGTCTACAGAATTCAAAGACCAGATTCTTTAGTAAATCAATTAAAATCTATTGGTTTTAAAGTAGAAGATTTTAAATACTTTGCAATGTCACATTCTCATTTCGATCATACAGGACATTCAAATTACATGAAAAACGCAACCTGGTTGGTACAAGAAAACGAATACAATTCTGTTGTTGGAGATTCTGCAAAATTTAAAAATCCTGTTTTAGCAACATTAACAGACGTTAAAAAGTTAACTGGTGATTATGATGTTTTTGGTGATGGAACCGTAGTTATAAAATATACCCCAGGACATACTATTGGCCATCAAGCTTTGTATGTTGAGGTGGCCGATCTTGAAAAACCAATCTTATTAACCGGAGATTTATATCATTTTGAAGAAAACAGAACAAATAAAGGAGTTCCTTCATTTAATTATGATGTACAACAAACCCTAGAAAGTATGGAGTTATTTGAGGCATTTGCCAAAGAAAAAAATGCAGAAGTTATTATTCAGCATTCTCCAATTGCATTTAAAAAATTAGAAAAAATATTAAAAAGCGAATAGCCAAAAGGCGAAAAGCAAATAGCAAAATACCATGTTAAAAATAGAAAATTTACACGCAAGTATCGAAGATAAATCAATCTTAAAAGGATTGAATTTAGAAGTAAAAGCAGGAGAAGTACACGCAATTATGGGCCCCAATGGTGCTGGTAAAAGTACTCTAGCTAATATTATTGCTGGAAAAGAAGACTATGAAGTTACCAACGGAACGATAGAATTAAACGACGAAGACATAAACGAGTTAGCGCCCGAAGAAAGAGCGCATAATGGCGTGTTTTTATCCTTTCAATATCCGGTAGAAATTCCGGGAGTTTCTGTAACCAACTTTATAAAAACCGCTATTAACGAAACTCGTAAAGCCAAAGGATTAGAAGACATGCCAGCAAAAGACATGTTAAAAATGATTCGTGAGAAATCTGAGTTGTTAGAAATAGACCGTAAATTTTTATCGCGTTCTTTAAACGAAGGATTTTCTGGAGGAGAAAAGAAACGGAATGAAATTTTTCAAATGGCGATGTTAGAGCCTAAATTGGCAATCTTAGATGAAACCGATTCTGGTTTAGATATAGACGCCTTGCGTATTGTTGCCAACGGCGTAAATAAACTAAAATCTAAAGACAATGCAGTAATTGTAATTACGCATTACCAACGTTTATTAGATTATATCGTACCCGATTTTGTACATGTTTTACACGATGGTAAAATTGTAAAATCTGGCGATGCTTCTTTGGCTTTAGAGTTAGAAGCAAAAGGATACGATTGGATTAAACAGGAACTTGTTTAAGTTCGCAGTAAATCAGTAGCAGTATGCAGTCTAAAACTGCACGCAAATAAAAGAAATTAAAATAAAACAGTTAGTCAAAAAAGCAATATGTCTATTTAATTCGTAGACTGCCAACTGAAGACTGACAACTGAAGACTGAAACAATGGAATTAAAAGATAAATTAGTATCCTCATACGTAGCTTTTGAAAATAAAGTAGACACGAATTCTGAGGTTCATGAAATTCGCTCAAAAGCGCTTCAAAATTTTGAGGACTTAGGTTTTCCTACTAAAAAGTTAGAAGCTTGGAAATACACTTCTTTAAACTCGGTTTTAAAGCAAGATTATAGTTTGTTTCCTAACAAAGAAGTTTCTGTTGAATTAGCAGATGTAAAAAAATATTTTATTCACGATATTGATACCTATAAAATTATTTTTATTGATGGAAAATACAGCTCTTTTTTATCAGAAACTACACACGATAAAATAGATGTTTGTTTAATGTCTTCTGCATTAACAAAATCTAAATACAAAGCCGTAATTGATAATTACTTCAATAAAATAGCAAAACAGGACAATTTAACGTCTTTAAATACCGCATTTGCATCTGAAGGCGCTTACATTCATATTCCTAAGAATACAGAAGTTGAAAAGCCAATTCAAATTATAAATTTCACAACAGGAAGCGAAGCTGCAACCATGTTGCAACCACGTAATTTAATTGTTGTTGAAGAAAATTCTCATGTTCAAATTATAGAACGTCATCAAAGTTTAACAAGTAACGCTGTTTTAACAAACTCGGTTACGGAGATTTTTGCTGATAAGAGATCTTTTGTAGATTATTATAAAATTCAGAATGATGAAAATAATGCATCATTAGTAGATAATACTTTTGCAGAACAAAAGTCGAATAGTGTAGTTTCTGTACATACTTTTTCTTTTGGAGGAAATATCACCAGAAATAATTTAAACTTCTATCAAAAAGGAGAACACATCGATTCGATCTTAAAAGGAATTACCATTATTGAAGGCAAACAACATGTAGATCATCATACTTTGGTGCATCACATAGAACCCAACTGTGAGAGTCATCAAGATTACAAAGGCATTTTTAACGAGCGTTCAACAGGTGTTTTTAACGGTAAAGTAATTGTAGAAAAAGAAGCGCAGAAAACAAATGCGTATCAAAAAAACAACAATGTTTTAGTAAGTGATAAAGCAACTATTAACGCAAAACCTCAACTAGAAATTTTTGCTGATGATGTAAAATGTTCTCACGGTTGTACCATTGGTCAATTAGATGACGATGCTTTATTTTACATGCAACAACGTGGAATTCCGAAAAAAGAAGGAAAGGCATTATTAATGTATGCATTTGCAAACACCGTTTTAGAAAGTGTGAAAATACCGGAAGTAAAACAACGAATTACCAAAATAATTGCCCAGAAATTAGGTGTTGATATTGGTTTTGATTTGTAAAACATCACAGATGCTTTTTTATAAAATATAAACCACGCAATTTGCGTGGTTTTTTTATTTTACAGCCTCCAAAATTCCCTTTAAAAATCTATTTTCTTCAAACCAAGAAAGGCCAAAACGAACAATTACCATTTCTTGATCTGGAAAAACATACACGCGTTGCCCTTGGTAACCGTCTGCGTAATACATATTTTTAGGCACATCTTTAAAGCCGCAATCTGCATTTAACCAAAATTGCGCTCCGTAAATTCCTTTAGAAGTTGGTGTTGGTGTGGTTACATAATTTACCCAATCTTTAGCAAATAATTGTTCTCCATTCCAGTTTCCGTTATTTAAATACAATAAACCAAATTTTCCCCAATCTCTTGCTGTTGCCCAAGCATAAGAAGAACCTACGTAATTACCTGCCAAATCGGTTTCTAAAATCATAGAGTTCATCCCTATTTTATCAATCAAAGCTGTATACCAAAAGTCTAAATATTCTTGATGTGTTTTAAACTGATCTCTTAAAATACCCGATAATAAAT
>CAYWOM010000265.1:0-3523 GCA_964459905.1 uncultured Polaribacter sp.
GTTCAATTGTCAAAATCTATATTCCAACTTTAAAAGTAAAAATCTTGGTAATAGTCTATATTCGGTTGTTGATGTTCCAATGTCGCTGATTGAAAAATTTCTAAACTTTTCTGTATTAAACAAATTTCTACCGGTAAGCCCTAAAGTCAGTTTATTTTCTATGAATTTATATCTTGCATCAAAATCTAAAAAATAATACGTGTTATCGGTTTGTAAATTTCCGAAATAGTAACGTTCCGATTGGAATTGAAAATTTAATTTTTTATTAAAAATAAACGACAAATCTAAAAAGCTTAAATTATTTGTAAATAAGTTGTTTATAGTCGTTTTTATTTCTGTTGTTGTCCATTTAGTACCAATATGGTAATTAAAAATCCCTTTAAAGCCAGAACGAAGTTCTAAACCATAATTATAGTTATTAGACATTACTAGTCTTAAATTAGAATTATTTACAATATTCTTAAACTCGCTTTTTGTGTAGCCTAAATCTATTTTTAAATTTGATGATATAAACTTGAAATAATAATCTAATTTAGAATCAATGCTTATAAAATTACGGTCTTTAACCAGTGTTTTCTCAGCTTGTGTAAAGTTTTTTTTTATAGTTGTATTTGTTGAAATCGTGATTTTTGCTGTAAGTAACAAATGTGTTCGCAAAAAAGCGATCGCTCCAATTACCTAATTGATAGTTAAAAACTATACTTGAAGCACTTAATTGATTAAAATTACCTGTACCTTTTGAAAAGGAACGAAAACCAGTTAAAACATAATCGCTAAATACATCCAAAATTTTTGCATTTGCAGTATTATAAGAATAAGATGAAGTTATTTTGTTTTTATCATTTATTTGCCAATCAAAACCTAAACTTGGATTTATAAATAATGGATTTTGATTACTACTTTTATTGTTATTTTCTAAACGATTAAAAAGCTGGTGTACATCTAATTTACCTACAATACCAAATTTTTTAATTTTTAATCTGTACTTGCTTTTAAGGTACAAATCGTTGACTTGATAATTGGTTTCGTTTTGATATCCGTTTGGCTGTTTTAAAATGCTATTGTTCTCTAAAAGTGAAAATGTTGATTGTAACTTGTCTTTTCTAAATTCGTTACCTAACTGTAATTCTAATAGGTCTCCATTATCTTTACGATCTAATAAATGTATATTTATTCCTGCAAATTTCATTTGATTGGTACTTTGCTGTCTTACATTATTAGCGTTACTATTTGCAGGAAATAAATCTGGATAAAAGAATTGATTTATAGCATAGTTTTGAAGTGTTTTTTCGTCTATAAAACGACCTGTGAGCAAAAACACTTTTTTGTTTTTAAATTTATTGGTGTAGCTTATTTTTTGGTCAAAAAGTGTATTTTGATGTTGTAAATTTTCTATGGTAGAATTACCGTTAAATAGTAAATTAGAATTGTCGTTAAAATCGCCATTGTTATATTTTGTTGTGGCTTCTAACATTTTTGTTTTAGAGATGTTGTATGTAAAGTCTAATTTACCAAAAGCGATACGATTATTGTTTTGTAATTGATAACCTTCTGTATTTGTAAAATTTGTACCATTAACATTTACTGTATTTGTAGAATTTCTAAAAAAGTCGGTTTCATCCCAATTAAAAAAGCCTAATGTTTTAATTTTTAGTTTTTCTGTTGGATTGAAAATAGCATTTAGCGAAACCAACTCTGCATTATTAAAGTTGGTTCTGCTTTGTTTGAAATTAAGATTGTTTGGTGATAGATTTAATAATGAATTTACACTGTGATTATCGCCTATACTTGCAGGTTCGTTTCGGCGACTTAGACGAGTTAAATTTTTAATATCGTCTATAGCATCATAGCCAATTGAGTTGATATTTGTTAAAAAGTAAAATTTATTTTTCTTTCCAAAATTCATTAAATTTCCCTTTAATTGATAAAAACTCTCCTTACTAATACTTATTTCAATATTCCCAAACCAAATACGTTTAGATTTCTCGTTTAATTTTAAATTTAAAGCTACTTTATTACTCTCTTCTAAATCTTTTAATAAATGATTATTAGAATAATTTTTAAGTAACTCAACTTCCTTTATTGAATATGCAGGCATGTTTTTTGATAAAATTTTATAACCTTTTTCAAAAAAGTCGTCTCCATCTATCATTATTTTTTCAATTTCTTGATTACCTATTTTTATTATTCCTTCATTGTCTATTTGCAATCCAGGTATTTTTTTAAGTAAATCTTCAACTGTTTGCTCTGTTCCGTTTGTAAAGTGTTTTGTTATAAATATAATGGTATCGTTTTTTTTTATTATAGGTTTCTTTGTTCTTATTATAACTTCGTCTAATTGCTGTGTTCTTTCTTTTAAAATAATTTTCAATTTATTTCCAATTAAAAATTTAATTGGAAATATTGTTATCTTTTTATGATACCCCAATGCTGTAACATTTAGGCTAAAAATATCAGAAATACTAATTTCTGTTTTAAAATATCCATTTTCGTCAGAATACAAATAAATAGAATCACCATTTTTTTCTGCAATTTGAATTACAGCAAAAGGAATTATTTTATTTTTATCACTTAAAATAATCCCAGTTATCTGACTTTGAGAATATAAGTTTAAAAAAAAACATATAGTAATAAAAGTTAATTTATTCTTTTTCCCATTCATATTTAAGTTCTATTCCTTTATATTTCTTATATTTTAGATTAATCAAATTATAACTTCTGGACATTTTAGATACAATTGCCTGATTTCTAGACTTTAAATCCTCATCTAGTTTTAACACATATTCTTTTAAGCTAATCGTTTTATATTTAGATTCTTTTTTAGGGAAATCATAATTAAACTCTTTTTTGTTTTCTAAATATTTAATTTTTTGGACAATAAATTCCACCTCATTTAAGTGATCTTTCGCTTCTAAAATCAAACCAGGAAGACCATTTAGTTTCCAAGGACCAAATTTAGTTGGTATATCTTTAGTAAACCAAGCCGTGTATATACGTCCTCTAAAATCTCCTGTAGCTTTAAAACATTTGTACCCTTAAATAGTATCAGTACTTTTTTCATTTATTTTCCATTTTATACTTGTTAAATTCTCCTTTACTAAAAATAATTCTTCACCTAATTTCACTTTGCTTAAAATCGTGTTGCTTTTTAAGTTTGTGTTTATGATTGTATTGAAGTTATTTTCGTATTCAATTATTTTTTCTCCATTATTTATTTGATACTCCTTTTTACTTTCACCTTTAATATTTTCAACATAATAAGATTTACTGTTATTGAAATTTAATTTAGAAAAATTAGTTTCTGAATAATCAAAATTTAAACTAGTTTTATAGGTAACTTCAATTGAATAAGTATTTTGAGCTATAATTTTAAATGATATTAAAAATAATATTATGAATATTTTTTTTATTTTAATTCTCATAGAATAATGATTTATTTTAAATTAAGCCACTTGATTAATCAAGTGGCTTTGATGAATAGTTTACTTATTTTAATATATGCATTGTTAAACCACAAGGCTCC
>CAYWOM010000266.1:0-3510 GCA_964459905.1 uncultured Polaribacter sp.
AAAACCTACCATAGGTATTTTTAAAAACCCATCTGCGTTTTTAATTACCTCATCAGAAACCCCCTCTTTTTCTACACCAAAAACAAAAGCCGCTTTTTTGGTAATATCAAAATCATGTAATAGACAAGAATCGTTGTGCGGTGTTGTAGCAATAATTTGATAGCCTGCTGTCTTTAATTTATCTAAACAGACTTTTGTATTATTACCATCTTCTCTGTATCTATATTGGCTTAGCCATTTTTGAGAACCTATAGCAACGTGTCTAGAAACTTTATTAGTGTATTTATTTTCGATAGCATGAATGTCTTGAATCCCAAAAATATCGCAAGTTCTAACAACTGCACTTGCATTATGTGGCTGAAAGATATCTTCTAAGACTACTGTAAAATGGCGAGTTCTGTCTTGTAAAACTTTTTTAAATAAGTTTTTTCTATTATCGGTTAAATAACCTTCAAAATAATTTAATAGTTTTTTATCAATCATATTTACAAACATAATTATTATTTTTACTTTATATGAAAAAATTAGTTGTTTTAACTGGCGCAGGCATCTCTGCAGAAAGCGGAATAAATACTTTTAGAGGTACAGATGGTTTATGGGAAGGACACAATGTAATTGATGTTGCTTCACCAGATGGTTATACTGCAAACCCTAAATTAGTCTTAGACTTTTACAATGAACGTAGAAAACAACTTTTAGAAGTTTTACCAAACAAAGCTCACTTTAATCTAGTGGCATTAGAAAATTTTTTTGACGTAGAAATTATTACCCAAAATATAGACGATTTACATGAACGTGCAGGAAGTAAAAACATAACTCATTTGCATGGCGAACTATTAAAAGTTAGAAGTGCTGTTGATAAAAACCTTATTTTAGACTGGAGAAAAGAATTGGTATTAGGTGATTTATGTGCAAAAGGAAGTCAGTTAAGGCCACATATTGTTTGGTTTGGAGAAATGGTGCCATTATTAGACAAAGCTATTGAAATTACAGCAAAAGCAGATGTTTTATTAATTATTGGCACATCTATGCAGGTGTATCCTGCAGCAAGCTTAATAAATTACATACAACCAAATACGCCTCTTTATTTTATAGATCCAAAACCTGCTGTTTCTAAAAACGATTTTAATAATTTAACAATTATTGAAGATATTGCAAGTGCTGGAACCGATACATTATTAAAATTATTAAGTTAATTTACCATTTTGCGTAAGAAGAAATTCAAAATAAAAAAATAAAAAAAACTTTTAAAAAATTTAGCCCTGATTGAAGTGGCATCCTTTTTTGTTTTTTCAAAAAAGATAAAACGGAAAGCAGGAAATAGCTTCAAAAAAAACAAGTATTATACCTATTTTTACAGGGGTAATAAATAAGTTTAAGAAACTAACTGACTAAAATACTCGAAAATTTCTCCTTTAGAAATAGCGCTTCCTTTTTCAATCAAATCAAAAATTTCTGTATTTCTATGATTGTTATAAGGTTTAGAGCCTTTAAAGACATCTACTGAGTTATCCATAGGGTTTTGCATTAACCACTCAAAACCTTTTTGTTCTAACAAATTAATATCCCAATTTATTTTAATGGCAATTCTATGAATTTCTTCATCTTCGCATTTAAAAAGGTTGACAGAGGTTTCAGAAAAGTGTTCTAAATATTGGGTTTTAGTTAATACATCATCCCAAACAACGTCAGAAAAAACATTCATTTCTTCTTCGGCAACAGTAGGTTTCTCTTTTTTTATTTGATTCCATTCTTTAACATCGATACTTTGCGAAGCTAAAAAACGCGCAAAATCTTCGTGTAAACTTTCAAACTGTTCTTTGGTAAGTTGTCTATATTTCATTATTAGTAGTAATGTTAAAAAGTAAAAAGTTTTAAAAGTTGAATTAGATTCTTAAAAAGATACTTTGTTTCAAAAACATAAAAGCTCGTTATTTCTAACGAGCTTTTTATAAAAATTATGTGAATTTGTTATTATTCTTTAACAACTTCAAAAGTAATATCTGCTACTACTGCTCTGTGTAAACGAACAGCTGCTTCATATTTACCTAATCTTTTAACAGAACCGCCAACAACTTTAATAAATTTCTTATCTAAATCTGTTCCTGCTTTTGCTAGAGCTGCAGCTAAATCGATGTTGTTTACAGAACCAAATAATTTGTCTCCTGAACCCGTTTTAGATGCAATTTTAATTTCATATCCTTTAACTGTTTCTGCTATTTTTGTAGCATCTTCAATTAATTTAGCTTCTTTAAAAGCTCTTTGTTTTACATTCTCTGCTAATACTTTCTTTGCAGATGAAGTAGCTAAAACTGCTTGTCCTGTAGGAATTAAAAAGTTTCTACCATACCCGTTTTTTACAGCTACAACATCGTCTTTAAATCCTAAATTTTCTACGTCTTGTCTTAATATCAATTCCATGATTCTACCTCTTTAATTATTTTAACAAATCTCCAACGTAAGGCATTAACGCTAAATGACGCGCTCTTTTAATTGCTTGCGCAACTTTACGTTGATATTTTAATGATGTTCCTGTTAAACGTCTTGGTAAAATTTTACCTTGTTCGTTTACTAAATACATTAAGAAGTCTGCATCTTTATAATCGATATATTTAATATCTTTCTTCTTAAATCTACAATACTTTGCTTCTTTCTTAGTATCTATATCTAATGGCGTTAAATATCTAACGTCAGCAGATTTACCACCTTTTGCTTGTTGTTCTATTGTTGCCATTTCTTACTTTTTTGTAGATTTAACACGTTCAGTTCTTTTTGCGGCCCAAGCTGCAGCATGCTTGTCTAATCTAACAGAAAGGTAACGCATAACGCTATCATCTCTTCTAAATTCTAACTCGAATGCAGAAATTTCTTCTCCAGCAACTTTGTACTCTAATAAGTGGTAAAAACCACTTTTCTTTTTTTGAATTGGGTAGGCTAATTTCTTTAAGCCCCAATCTTCTTTTGAGATCATTTCAGCTCCTTTAGAGACTAAATAATCTTCGAACTTTTGTACTGTTTCCTTTATCTGAGTGTCAGATAAAACGGGATTCAAAATGAAAACAGTTTCGTAATGATTCATAAATTAAATGTTTAATGTTTATTTTTAAGGATGCAAATATAGTAACTTTTTATTAGTATTACTGATAAAAATAAGAAATATTTCTTTAAAAGGTTTCTGTCTCAAGTGCTTATAATTTAAAAGCTTCGCTAATTTCTTTATAAACAATTTCTCCTTTAATAATATTTAGTCCTTTTCCTAAAGACGCATCTGCTTCACACGCTTTTTCCCATCCTAAATTTGCGATTTTTAAAATATAAGAAAGCGTAACATTTGTAAGTGCAATGGTGGATGTATATGGCACAGCACCCGGCATATTGGCAACGCAATAATGCACAACATCATCTATAATATAAGTAGGATCTTGGTGTGTGGTGGCTTTTGTAGTTTCAAAACATCCTCCTTGATCTACTGCTACATCTACAATAACAGCTCCTGGCTTCATAGTTTTA
>CAYWOM010000267.1:0-3506 GCA_964459905.1 uncultured Polaribacter sp.
AAAAATTGCGGAGAGACAGGGACTCGAACCCTGGCGACAGTTACCCGTCGACAGATTAGCAATCTGCTCCATTACCACTCTGGCACCTCTCCTATTTTTTAAGAACTTATACGCTTTTGTTTAAAATTGCGAGTGCAAATGTACTATTAGATATACAATATAGCAAGTTGTTTTTAACTTTTTTTAATATATTTTTTATTCTGGATATTCTACTCTTAAATGATAGATATTCATCAATTTCTTTTTAATAACTTTTTTTATAACCTCTATTTCTTTAAAGGTAATATCTGAATTTAAAAACTGATTTTCAGCCTTTTGCTTGTCTACAATTTTTTCAATTAAATCATTAACAGATTGCGCTGTTGGCACCTTTAAACTTTTAGAAGCTGCTTCTGCCGCATCACACATCATTAAAATTGCTGTTTCTTTAGAAAAAGGAATCGGTCCTTTATATTGAAACTTCTTAATATCTACGACTGTTTCTGGATTTATTTCTTTTTCTTTTGCATAAAAATAATAAGTAGTACTTGTGCCATGATGCGTTCTAATAAAATCTATAATTCTGTCTGGTAAATTATATTTCTTAGCTAATTCTATTCCTTTAATTACATGATCTGTTATTATTTTAGAACTATCTCGTGGAGATAAATCGTTGTGTGGATTAACACCCGTAGATTGATTTTCAATAAAATACATTGGATTTAAAATTTTACCAATGTCATGATATAAAGCTCCTGTTCTAACCAACATAGAATTTGCGCCAATTTCATTTGCCGCCGCTTCTGCTAAATTAGCAACTTGCATAGAATGCTGAAAGGTTCCGGGTGCTTTTTCATTTAACTCTCTTAACAATTTTGTATTGGTGTTAGAAAGCTCTAATAAAGTAACATCAGATACCAATCCAAATATTTTTTCATACATATAAATTATTATGATAGATAAAAAAGACAATAAACCATTTACTCCAAAAAGCATAAAATAAGTCCAATTTATTTGCGATGCATTTCCTTCTTTAATTATTGAAAACGCAAAATATGTAACCATATATATTCCTGTAATTTGCGCTACAGATATAAAAAGATTTGCTCTTTTATAAAGCTCAGAAACCGTTAAAATAGTTACAATACCTGCAATAATATGTAAGTAAATAAACTCGAAACTATTAGGTACAATATACCCCAAAAGCAAAACTGTTAACACATGTGTAAACAAACCTAAACGCGCGTCAAAAAAAGCTTTTAAAACAATTGGCAATATACTTAACGGCACAACATACAAGTAGTCTGAATTGTATTTAATAACCAATGTTTGTATAAAAATCATTGATAAAACATTAAAGAAAATAAACGTAACCTTATTGTTATTATCATAAATTTCTACTCTATACTTTTTAAGAAATAAAAGCAACATTAACAATGCTAATGCTACTAAAATGGTGTATCCAAAAACAATCCAATTATAATTATTTTCTGTCCAAACCTTAGATTCAGATTCACTTTTTAAAGAATTTAAAATCGCTAACTTCTCGCCTTCTACCGTATCGCCTTTTAAAATAATTAATTTACCTTCGGGTACCAAACCTTTGGTATAAGAAATTTTAAGAATATCATTATCTATAACTTTATCAGTAAAAACAGCATCATAAAAAATATTAGGCGTTATAATTTCAGACAGTAAGTCGAGTAGTTTTTTTTTACTATCATTAAAAGGTTTTATTCCTAAATTATTTTCTATTTCTGATAAAACTTTTTTAGAATTAAACACGTTTTTAAAGAGTACATCTTGCACTTCATTTTCTTTTCTTAGAGCAATAATTTCATCTTTAGAAGTAATTTTGTTTTCGCTAATCGCTTCTAAAAAACCAGTTTTATATATTTTATTTATAATCCGCTCACCAATTTCAGCAAGACTCATTACATCTTTATTAGAAATTGAATCTAAGGCATTTAACTCGTTAATTCTTTTTTTAAATACCGATTTAACATTGTTTACAATCGAAAAATCGTAAAAAAAATATAATTTAGACGTTGCCTTTATTACTTTTTTTTCTATTGCTATTTCTTTGTCTGTTTTTTGTATCGCAAAATCAAAAGTAGCATATAAATTGTCATATTTCCAAAGCTGTCCGTTGTTAAAATCATATTGAAACTGTGTTCCTTTAGGAAATAAATACACAATAGCAACTGTAGTTATTAGAAACAGTATTACTTTATAAATAATAGTATTGTTTTGATATAATGTGTTAACTATTTTACTCATCTTAATTTCTTAGATCAACAAACTTACAGTAAAAAACTTAAGGTCGAAAATTAGGATTCGACAATCGAACAAAAATTGATTAAAAATGATTATTTTTACAGCACAAACCCTTTTTAAAATACTTTTTAAAGTGTACTAAGGTTTTAATAAACTTAAAAAGACACAAAAAATATATGAAAGATGTAGTTATAGTTTCTGTTGCTAGAACTCCAATTGGAAGTTTTATGGGTAGTTTATCAACCATTTCTGCTCCAAAATTAGGCGCAATTGCCATAAAAGGAGCTTTAGAAAAAATTAATTTAAATGCAAATTTAATACAAGAAGTCTTTATGGGAAATGTGGTTTCTGCTGGTCTAGGACAAGCGCCTGCCAGACAAGCTGCAATATATGCTGGCATTCCAGATACTGTTCCTTGTACAACTATAAATAAAGTTTGTGCTTCTGGCATGAAATCTATTATGTTAGCAGCACAAACCATTGCTTTAGGTGATGCAGATATTGTGGTTGCTGGCGGAATGGAAAACATGAGTATGATTCCGCATTATCAATATGCAAGAACAGGTGCTAAATTTGGACCAATAACCATAGAAGATGGAATGCAAAAAGATGGTTTAGTTGACGCTTACCAAAACGTTGCAATGGGAGTTTGTGCCGATGCTTGTGCTGCTGAATATAATTTTTCTAGAGAAGACCAAGATGCATTTGCTATACAATCTTACCATAGAACAGCAGCTGCTTGGAAAAACGGAAAATATACTGATGAAATTGTACCTGTAGAAATTCCTCAAAGGCGAGGTGAACCACTTATTTTCACTGAAGATGAAGAGTATAAAAATGTAAAGATGGAAAAAATCCCTGCACTTAGACCTGCTTTTACAAAAGACGGAACAGTTACCGCTGCAAATGCTTCTACTATAAATGATGGTGGTGCAGCGTTGGTATTAATGTCTGCAGAGAAGGCAAAAGAATTAAACATTACACCACTTGCAAAAATAAAAAGTTATGCAGATGCAGCTCACGAGCCAAAATGGTTTACAACAGCACCCGCAAAAGCATTACCAAAAGCACTAGAAAAAGCAAATATATCTATAGATGATGTTGATTATTTTGAGTTAAATGAAGCTTTTTCGATTGTTGGTTTAGCAAACATGAAAATTTTAGAAATTTCAGACACCAAAGTTAATGTTAACGGTGGCGCAGTTTCTTTAGGACATCCATTAGGTGTTTCTGGAGCAAGAATTGTAATT
>CAYWOM010000268.1:0-3493 GCA_964459905.1 uncultured Polaribacter sp.
TGGATGCATTTATATTAACCATGTTTCTTGATTGTGCTTGAATTTATGGTTTTATAGATGTTCTCGCAGTCTATACTTCCATCAGAAAAATCTTCAGAAAAAACACAGTCACTTTGTCCATTAGAATAGTGGCCACTTTCTAACAATAATCCCCAAAATTTCATAGAAGCATCATTATTTGTAGGCAAGTTAAATAGGTGTTGCGTTCCTAAAAATATACGATAAGAAGGTGTTTTTATTGGTAAAGAGTTATCTGTATACATTCTTATTTGGGGTTTAAAAGAAATGTACCAAGCCTGTGTGTGCTTGTCTTCATTTATTAATCCTTTTACAAAATTATTATAAAAACTTAATTTTAAAACAGGGTTTGCTTCAAAAAGAATGTCTTCTTGTTTTACGTAACTTGTTATAAAACGAATATTAGGATCATCGCCAATAGGATAAAATTTGGCATAATCATTAAAAGATTTTTGCCCATACATAGTGCCAATCAAACTAAAAATTAGAAAGTAGAAAAAATTTTTCATAATAGTTTTATTGTAGCATAATATTTTCTATTTGATTAACTATTTCAGAATTGACATTCTTTGATTTAATTTTTGATCCATCAGAAATATGATTGTGATAAAAAATATATTCAATGTTTAATTGATTGAGTTTTTTAAGAATATTGCGTGTATTTAATTTAGATGTCGATTCAAAAAAGAATAATTTATTAAATATTAAAAAAGTAACTTTTTCTTCTTTAAGAATAGTTTGAACCTTGTTTTTAGTATCTAATCTCGAATTAACTACGCTTAAAATGTTTCCATAATGTGCCATGTTTTTTACTAAAGTTAGTAAAAAAAATAAATATCGAAATTAATTAAAGAACAATAGAGTCTTAAGTTGTAGTAAAATACTATTTTATAAAAATTAAGAGATATAAATACATGTAATTTTCTGCCCAATATAGACTTGCAAAAAAAAACTATCTTTTTTTAAAAAAAAGAAGCAAATTCTGATTTTTACAACTTAACATAAGAAATAAAATGATACAGTTTTCTTAGCACAACAACTTAGTAGTTTTTAATAATACTACCTGTATAATGTGCAACTAAATTTATTTGGGCGGGTTCTTTGTATAAAATAACATCTCCAGTACTATACAGGTTTCCGTTAACAATATTAGATACATTTATTAATATATCATTGGTGCTCCTTGCAAATAAATTAGCTTCTAGTACAGCTAAATTTTCACCATTAAATCTTGGGTTATCTCCTGCAAAAATAATATTTAAAAAATTTGCAGAACCTCTTATATTGGTATTACTAGGGCCATTTGCAATGATTTTTAATTGTTGAGTATTAACATCTAAATCAAAATCACCAAAATTATAATAATCGGATAAATAATCTTCTGAAATTAATTCTAAACTAGCAAAGTTTAAAACGCCGATGCTTTTAACAGGTAAACTAGAAGAATTTCTAATTTTTTTTATGTTAGGCGACGTAATATAAACCTTTGTTGTAGGCATGTTTTTAAAAAAACCACATTCATTTAAGTTTTTAATTTCTAATTTATTAGCACTTACTTTTAGTACTATGCTTTCTAGTAGGTTTTTTGTTGTTTCTACTCTTATTTTTTGATGAGTACTATCTTTAATAAAAAGAGCTATATTATCGAATACAATAATTTCTTCAAAAGATTCTAGTAAAAATTCTTTTTCTATACTAGTAGTATTATTTCCGATACAATTATTTTCTTCTTTGCTACAGCTTGCTATAATTAAAAACAAACTAAATAGTATCAGCGATTTTTTTTTCATATTATTTTTATTAAAATCGATAACCGAAACCAAACTCTAAGGCTTCAGCATCTACTAAATGTGCTTTTACACTTAAACTTGCATAAAATTTTTCGTTTAAATATCGTTTCATTCCTATTCTTTCATAAATCATGGTTTCTTGTATACTTGGCGCATATACATAGTATCCTAATTGAGCAAAAATAGATGTTTTATTTACAAACAATTCATATCCTAAAAATACGCTTAAACGTTTCCAGTCATGGTGGTTGTTATTTGTAACATCGCCATTAAATATATAATAAAAGGTATTACTTTCTTTTATTGCTGAGTGAAAATGTATTTCGGTACCTAGTTGCAGTGCGTTTTTTCTGTTTAAACGCTTATCTAAAAATGCTGAAAAAATAACAAATGGAAATTTACCACTATCTATATGATCAGACTCGTTAAAACCAGCATAAGTAACAAGGTTAAAATGAATTGGTTGTTTGTATGTTTTTGTATCGATTGTAGTTTTATACGGTATGGAATTCTTCTCTAAATTATAATTTATTCCTAGGTTTAGACCCCAAACGTTTATACCTTTATTAGGTGCTTTTGTACTTGCATTAGAAGCATGTAAAAAAGAGAAACCAGCTTGCAAACCAATTTTATCAATGATGTTTTCTTTACTATAAACTAACCGAATATAGCTGCTAGAATTTATATGAGAACCTATAACAATATTTTTATTATTATATATTTTATGGTAAGGGTTGGTTATGTAAGCGATTCCGGTACCAATCGTAAATATTAGGTTATTATCGAGTTTTCTATCAAAAAAATAAAAATTATAATGCCCATAAATGCCATAAATTTTCCCTAGATTTTCATTTTTAAGATCTTGATAAATAAAAGAGTAGCCAATATCTGGGTAGTTAAAAAGTTGATGCCAGTCTTTTTCTCCGTGGGTTCTATTATTCCAGCTAAAAAGTACGCTTTCTGGGTTGCCCGTAACTAAATGATTAACTCCTTTAGGAGCTAATAAACTACCGTAGCTATAAGCTACTTGAAGATAATTAGAATTATTTTTTTGCTGCGCAACACAATAGAAAAAGCATAGCAAAAAAATGAAATTTAAGGAGGCTTTCATTTACAGTTATATTGGCGTAAAAGTAACTAGTTTTTTTAAAATGAATCTAGCAATTCTTTAAAATTTCTAAGAGATTATGAGTGGCTTTCATTTTTTATCTTACATTGAAATATTTACAGTTTTTTTCAAGTTTATTTTTTAAGAAACTACTTTATTTAAATACTTAAAAGCTTCCAAAAGAGTCGGAAAAACCATTTTACTACCAGCATTTTTTAACTCCTTTTCAGAATACTGTGTTAAAATTCCAATAGGAATCATTCCTGCTGATTTTGCAGCTGTAGTGCCAGTTAAGCTATCTTCAAAAACCCAAATATTTTTAAAATCGTTTTCTTTAAAACTTAGTGCTTTGGCTAAAGTAATGTATGCTTCTGGTGCAGGTTTTGGTTTTTTATAGTCTTCAACACCAAAAACAGTTGTAAAGTTTAGGTTTAATTTTTGAACGCTGTTTTTTAAAAACTGTTTTGTAGCGTTACTTGCAATTCCGTAAGGAATCTTTTTTTTTGATAAAAAGGAAGTACATTCATGCACACCAGGTAATAAATTTGGAGTTTTAAAATAGCTGTCTAAGTGTTTG
>CAYWOM010000269.1:0-3488 GCA_964459905.1 uncultured Polaribacter sp.
CCTTAATAACCAAGGGATGGTCGTTAAAGCTGGTTGCTTGGTTTACTAAAACTTGCCCTTTGGTAGCTACAAGGCGCAGTTTTTCTATGTTGTTTGCTTTAAATACAAAATCTTGTGCATCTGTGGTGCCCGCAAAATCTGTAGTAGCATTTGTGCCCGAATTTCCGGTTAAAGACCAAAAGTTGTTTCCTAAAGAAAGCCAAGTATTGCCGTCCCAGACTTTTAATATATTTGGGGTGGCGTTGGTATCAAACCAAATATCGCCCATATTTTTAACAGCAGGAGCAGCTGTAGCTGTGGTAACCGCATCTACATCGATAACCAACCAATTGCCGGTGGCATCATATATTTTAGAAATTGTACTGGTACCACTGGTGTCATACCAAACGTCTCCCTCCAAAGGGGTTGTGGGTGCACTTATATTGGTGGTGACTGTATTGTTGTTAATTTCTTGAATAGTGCCTTTGTTGTCTATTACCCTTACTTTTTGAGCATGGAGAAGTTGCACTATTAGTAATAAGCAGCTTAGGGTAAAAAATTTTAGTTGTGGATGCAAGTTGCTCAATAGGTGTTTTTTAGAATCGTACTTAATGTTTGTAATTAAATAGAAAGTAATTATATGTTTTTAAGAATTGACCAACATTAGCGTGGTAGGTTTTTTTAATTATGGTGGCCTGGTAATCTCTGAATTTGGAAAAAAAACAATAGAAACAGTGTTTAAATAATTGTTTTTTGCACTATTTTAAAAATAGGAAAGTTTTATAAGCTAATATATAAAATACAATGCCTAGTTAAAAGCATTGTATTTTAACAAGAAATAATTTTATTCAAAAAATATTATTTTATAAAGTGTACTTCAAATACATCTCCTACATAAGCAGATACAAATTCGGCAACTTTAATATCTACTACATTTGCAGCTGTAATTAAGTAATCTGTACCAGCTCTTAATTTAGCACCATTTCTGTATACAGATACTCTTTGAACATTAGTTGTTGCTAGCATTCCTGCAGCAGGTATTGTAAAGTCAGCAGCTTGATTAGCTGTTAAAGTTGTTTCTGCCCATAAAACATCAATTAAATCTGTCATTAACATTTTTTTAGTTTCACCTGTAGCCTCATCTCTTACTAATAAAGTAAAACCAGCACCTACTATTGCAGTATTATCTTTTATTTTTTCTCCATCTACAGCGTTTGTAGAAGCAGCTTCAGTAGCAGGGTCATATAAAGCAATACCATCTAAAACAAATAGGTTACCAGAAGCATCAATAAAAGTGTCATCTGTTAGTGTACCACCTAATTGCCATGTTGTAATAATACCTCCGTCTGGAGCAGTATCTGTAAACATTGTTACACCATTATTAGATTGTAAATACTTAATAGTACCTTTATTATCTATAACTTTAACTGAACCACCAGCTTTTCCTAAAGTGGTATTTGCTTCTTTTGTAAAGTCTGTTGTAGCATTGGTAGATGTATCTGTTCTTTGGGCATTTACTGCACCAATAGAACACATGCATATAGCAACTAAAGCTATCCTTAATCTTTTTTGTAATTTTTTTGTTTTCATTTTAGGTTGATTTAAATTAATTATTGTTTTCATTTTACTTTTGTTTATACTTGTTAATAGTTAGTTTAATTGTACGATTCTAATTTCATCACCAGCGTAGCATCTTGCTTCCGATTCTAGCTCTATAGTATTGGTGTTTATAATTGTAAAAGAGATACGTGCTCCATTTCTGTAGATATCTATTTTATCTGCAGTACTAGTTGGTAATGGTGTTGTAAATCTTAATTGACCATTATTTGCTGTTACTAATAATTGTTGCTGCTGCGCAAAAGAAGATAAAGATGTTGTTTTTAATACACCTGTTGTTGCATCTACAACTACTATTTTGTCGTTAGTAGAAGTACTTTCTTCTAAACCTTCTATTGCTAGTGTATTTGTAGCGTCTGTAGTAATTATTGTTGGTTCTGTTAAATTCCCTCCTAATTTTACGTCTTCACCTACCTTTGTTAAACCGTTAAAGAAGTTTAGATTTGGAGTGTTTGTAGATATCCAATTTGTACCATCAAAGACTTCTATACAGCCACATGCTTGGTTCCAAACTTGGTCTCCTACTTCTGAAGGGTTAAATAAGGTGTCTCTATCTGCATTGTCTGCAACTACAACTAAGCCTAATTCATTGGTTGGGTCATAATCATTTGAAGCTGGTACCCAGTTTGTTCCATCAAAAATCAACAAAGTTGGGTTACTACTGTTATTATAGTTTTGTACCCAAACTAAATCGCCGGTATTATAAGGTGGTGTAATATCTAATAAAGTACTGGCTATATAAACACTAGCAGTGCCATTAGTAGGGTGTGGTATATACAATATTTTTTGTTTATCAAGAGGCTCAAAACCAGTAGTATTACTTAAGATATTTAGGTCTACTATCAAATACTTAAGTTCTCCGTCCCAAATAATACTATCAAAAGTTGCTGTAATTGGTCTTCCTTCTCCAACTATTAGTGAAACCATTCCGTTTATATCTGTAGTAACCGTATGTTCTTCTACATATTCTATACCGTTTTCATCGGTTATTGTAAATCTAAAAGTTACTTCTTCTAAACCAAGAGGTAATTGATTTTCTTTTACATTAGTTCCTGGAATTTGTATTTCTTCACTGTTTAAAATTAATGCTTGGTAATTTAAACCTGGTGTTTGCGCATAGCTTACCGTAAAAGCCATAAAACAAATAAGAGTAGATATTTTCTTTAAAAAGCTCATCAATTTTTAGTTGTTTTAATTGATTTTTTTTTATAGTTTTTATTGATATCAAAAATTAATCCAACACCAAAAGAACTAGTTTTTAATGCATATTTTTCTCCAGCAACATCATCTTTATTTTCTTCTTTAAAACTTGTTCTTAAGTTATAATTTAAATATGCAGATAATTGGTTAGATATTTCATATTCAAGGCCTACACCTCTATGAAAACTAATTAATGTTCTGTCTAACGTTTTTTCTTTATAAATATCTATAAAAAAGTCTCTATATCTATTTGTGCCTGCAATAAGCATGTCATAAGAAAAATGAGAATGAATTTGAAATTTTAATCTTTTCCAATGTATAACGGTAGCGTTAGCACCAATTTTTAAACCAATATAAGAAAGATTGTATGTTGTAGGTATTCTTAAGTTTCCTGAATAAAATGAAGTGTTTATTTTGTACTTATTATATACAAAGCCAGCGTCTAGTTTTATTCTGTCTCTATATAGATTAAAGCGAAACCCACTTTCAAACATAAGATCTAATGGTCTAGAATAACCACTGTTATCTAATGTATTTTCTCCATTACTGTTTTCATACTCATCAAAAATTGCAGCAGCAAAACCAGAGCCTACATAAACTTCTTGCGCAGTAGTTAAACCTACTAGAAATAAAAGTAGAGTAAGAAATTTAGAGGTATGCACATAATTTAGCAACGAATTTGAAAGATATCA
>CAYWOM010000270.1:0-3486 GCA_964459905.1 uncultured Polaribacter sp.
TTGATAAAAAACAACTCGGAATTTCATTTTTAGATGTTTCTACAGGCGAATATTTGGTTGCACAAGGAAATGTAGAATACATCGATAAATTATTGCAAAACTTTTCTCCGAGTGAAGTTTTAGTTCAAAAACAATACAAACAACAATTTTTAGAGCTTTTTGAAAACAGGTATTATACGTTTTATTTAGACGATTGGGTTTTTCAAAAGGAATATGCAAACGAAACTTTACACAATCATTTTGAGGTAAAAAGTTTAAAAGGTTTTGGTGTACAAGATTTAAAAAACGGAATTATTGCAGCCGGAGCTGTGTTGTATTATTTATCAGAAACGCAACACAATCAACTAAAACACATTCAATCTATCAGCAGAATTGCGGAAGATAATTATGTTTGGATGGATCGTTTTACCGTAAGAAATTTAGAATTATACAATCCGAATTCGGTAAATGCAGTGACGCTTTTAGACGTAATTGATAGAACGATTTCGCCTATGGGCGGACGATTATTGAAACGTTGGTTAGCGCTTCCTTTAAAAAATATTGACGAAATTAAAAATCGTCATGAATTGGTGAAGTTTTTTATAGATACCGATGCTTTTTCTGAAACAGTAACCTATCAACTAAAACAAATTTCCGATTTAGAAAGATTGATTTCTAAAGTAGCTACAGGCAAAGCTTCGCCAAGAGAAATTGTACTTTTAAAAGACTCGTTAAAAGCAATTTTACCAATAAAATCAGCAGCAGAAAGTAGCGAAAACACTACGGTTAAAGTATTAGGAAATCAATTACATACTTGTGAGGATTTAATTACTAAAATCTCTGAAACCTTATTTGATAATGCGCCTGTAAACATCAACAAAGGAAATGCCATTGCTTCTGATGTTCATCAAGAATTAGACGATTTACGCGCCATTTCTAACTCCGGAAAAGAATATTTAGATAATATGTTGGCTCGTGAAATAGAGCGCACAGAAATCAACAGTTTAAAGATTTCATTCAACAATGTTTTTGGCTACTATATTGAAGTTAGAAACTCACATAAAGACAAAGTTCCCGAAGAATGGATTAGAAAGCAAACCCTTGTAAATGCAGAGCGATATATTACGGAAGAATTAAAAGAATACGAAACAAAAATTTTAGGTGCTGAAGAAAAAATTGGCAAATTAGAACAAGAAATTTTTTCTAAATTATTACAATATATCATTCAATTTGTACAAAAAGTGCAAGAAAATGCGCAAATTATTGCAAAAATTGACTGTTTACTCTCTTTTTCAATTTTAGCGGTTGACAACAATTATGTGCGTCCGATTATGGATGAAAGCACCGATTTGGAGATCAAAAACGGGAGACATCCTGTTATTGAAAAACAGTTGCCAATTGATCAAACATATATTGCAAATGATGTTGTACTAAACAGAAATCAGCAACAAATAATTATGATTACTGGACCCAATATGTCTGGTAAATCTGCAATTTTAAGACAAACCGCCTTAATTGTTTTATTAGCGCAAATGGGAAGTTATGTCCCTGCACAAAATGCAAAAATAGGTGTTGTAGATAAAATTTTTACCAGAGTTGGCGCAAGTGATAATATTTCTATGGGCGAATCTACGTTTATGGTAGAAATGAACGAGACAGCTTCTATTTTAAATAATGTTTCCGACAGAAGTTTAATTTTATTAGATGAAATCGGACGTGGAACTTCTACCTATGACGGAATTTCAATTGCTTGGGCAATTTCTGAATTCTTACACGAACATCCATCAAAAGCAAAAACCTTGTTTGCAACGCATTATCACGAACTGAATGAAATGACTACTACTTTTGAGCGCATTAAAAACTTTAATGTGTCTGTAAAAGAATTGAAAGACAGCATTATTTTCTTACGTAAATTGGTTTCTGGTGGTTCCAATCATAGTTTTGGTATTCATGTTGCTAGATTGGCTGGAATGCCTAATATGGTAATACATAGAGCGAATAAAATATTAGCAAAATTAGAGAAAAGTAATAAAAATGCCGAAGTAAAAGATGTTTTAAAACAAGAACAACACGAAGAAATGCAATTGAGTTTTTTTCAGTTAGACGATCCTTTATTAGAAAATATTAGAGAAGAAATATTGGCAACAAATATTGATACCTTGACGCCAATTGAAGCGTTAATGAAATTGAATGAGATAAAACGAATGTTGTTAAAAAAGTAATTATCTTTGCAATATGAATACAGTTTTTCTTTTTATTAGCATGCCAGAGATTATGATTATCATGGTAATCGTAGTCGTGGTTTTTGGTCCAAAAAAAATTCCTGAAATTGCAAGAGGTTTAGGAAAAGGAATACGCCAAGTAAAAGATGCAACCAACGAGATTAAAAAAGACATTAAAGAGACCTCAGAAAAAAATTCTATCGATACCGATATTGCTCAAGACATCAATAAAGAAATCGCAGATGTAAAAAATAATATTGATGATCTTACAGGGCCAATAAAAAGGAATATGTAATAGCACTTTCCGTCATTACGAGGCACGAAGCAATCTTATTCTAGAATTACTAATTAACAGATTACTTTACTCTAACGTCCTCGTAAAGACAAAACGGTTGTCATTGCGAAAGAGGAACAATTGAAGCAATCTTTAAATTGGAAAACTTAATTAACAGACAACATTGTCATACTTCCTTGTAATTACAAACTCTACTAATTGTTAAACCATCTCTAATTGGCAGCAAAACTGTTTCAATTCTAGGATCTTCATTCATTAATTTATTATACTCTAAAAGCACTTTTGTATCTAAGTCTTTAGGATCTAATGTTTCTACTACTTTTCCGCTCCAAAGCACATTATCAGATAAAATAATTCCTCCAGAGTTCATTTTATCAATAATTAAATGAAAGTAATTTATGTAGTTAGATTTGTCTGCATCTATAAAAACCAAATCGAACTTTTGGTCTATTTTAGGAATAATTTCTAAAGCATTTCCTACAAATTGCTGAATTTGATTTCTATACCCAGATTTTTCAAAATATTTATTTTGAAGTGTTTCCAATTCTTCGTTTTTATCAATTGTAAAAATTATTCCTTTAGAACTTATTCCTTCTGCTAAACAAAGAGCAGAGTAACCCGTATAGGTACCTATTTCGAGTATGTTTTTTGGTTGATGTAATTTAGAAAGCATTGATAAAATTCTTCCTTGAAAAGCGCCACTTAACATTCTGGGGTTTAAAACTTTCTGCCATGTTTCTTTACTTAATTCTTGTAATATCTTTGGCTCTTCTTGCGAATGTTCTACGGCGTAATTATCTATTTTTTCTGGTAAAAAATGCATTTTATTGTCTGGTCGAGCGCAGTCGAAACCGAATTAAAGTGCTTAAAATATAAACCTCTCGACTGCGCCCGAAGAGGTGTTTTCAAAAGTACAAAAAAAACGGAATCTATATTTCTATAAATTCCGTCAATCTAACAAAAAATCAAAAATTGTAATTTTTAAAAAAA
>CAYWOM010000271.1:0-3483 GCA_964459905.1 uncultured Polaribacter sp.
CTTTAGACCAGCGCCAGGAAAAATAACAACATTACATGCGCCAGGTGGTCATGGAGTTCGAATAGATACCCATGTGTACGCAGGTTATATGATTCCTCCAAATTACGATTCTATGATTGCCAAATTAATTACAACAGCGCAAACAAGAGAAGAAGCAATTAATAAAATGAGGCGTGCTTTAGATGAATTTGTAATTGAAGGTGTAAAAACTACCATTCCTTTTCACAGACAGCTAATGGATCATCCAGATTATGTTGCAGGAAACTATACAACAAAATTTATGGAAGATTTTGAAATGAAATAAATTACGCTTAAATAATATATAAAATAGAGAATACATTGTGTATTCTCTATTTTTTTTTGAAGCTATTTCCTGCTTTCGCTACTCGCTTCCCGCTAAAAAAAAGCGGGAGAGCTCAAACAAACCGCTCAATCAGGGCTAGTCTTTTTGCCAATAATTACCTTATAAAAACTATATTACAGTCTATTATCAATAATACTTTGTACCACTTCTGGGTTTAAAAGCGTAGAAACATCGCCTAAATTATCTATTTCATTAGCTGCAATTTTACGCAAAATACGTCTCATAATTTTGCCAGAACGTGTTTTTGGCAACCCTTCAGAAAACTGAATTTTATCTAATTTAGCAATCGCACCTATTCTATCTGAAATTAACTGATTAATTTCTTTTTGTAAATTAGTATGATCTCTACCTTCTCCGGTATCTTTTAGCGTAATATATCCATATAAGGCACTTCCTTTTATTTCATGATTAAAACCAACAATGGCACTTTCTGCCACTGCAGGATGTTCATTAATGGCATCTTCTATAGGCGCCGTTCCTAAATTATGGCCAGAAACTATAATTACATCATCTACTCTTCCGGTAATTCTGTAATAGCCAACCTCATCTCTTAAAGCGCCATCACCAGTAAAATAGTTGTTTTTAAAAGCAGAAAAATACGTTTCTTTATATCGTTTATGATTTCCCCAAATAGTTCTTGCAATACTTGGCCAGGGAAATTTAATACACAAGTTTCCCTCTACTTGGTTTCCTTTTAATTCCTTTCCGTTTTTATCCATTAAACAAGGCTGAATACCTATAAACGGTAAGGTTGCATATGTTGGTTTTGTTGGGGTTACATAAGGAATAGGTGTAATCATCATACCACCAGTTTCTGTTTGCCACCAAGTATCTATTATCGGACTTTTCTTTTTCCCAATAATATCATTATACCAATGCCATGCTTCCTCATTAATAGGCTCTCCAACTGATCCTAGTACTTTTAAAGACGATAAATCGTAAGTATCTACCAATTCTGTACCGTGTTTTGCTAAGGCTCTAATAGCTGTTGGTGCGGTATAAAACTGAGTTATTTTATGTTTTTCTACAATCTGCCAAAAGCGTCCAAAATCTGGATAACTAGGCACACCTTCAAACATTACAGTAGTTGCTCCGTTTGCTAAAGGGCCGTAAACAATATAAGAGTGCCCTGTAATCCAACCAATATCTGCAGTACACCAATACACATCATTTTCTGTATATTGAAAAGCATTTTTAAAGGTATACGCAGTATATATCATATAACCTGCTGTGGTATGTACCATCCCTTTTGGTTTGCCTGTAGAACCAGAAGTGTACAATATAAATAAAGGATCTTCTGCATCCATTATTTCTGCATCACATACACCAGAAGCTTTATCTAATAAAGGTTGCAACCATTGGTCGCGTCCTTCTTGCATATTAATATCTGAATTAATTCTTTTTGCTACTAAAACCGTTTTAACGCAGCCACAATTTTCTAAAGCTTCATCTACAATACTTTTTAAATCGATGGTTTTTACACCTCTAAAAGAACCATCGGCCGTAATAACCATTTTACAATCAGAATCATTGATTCTGGTTGCCAAAGCTGTAGCAGAAAAACCTGCAAAAACTACTGAATGAATGGCGCCAATTCTTGCGCAAGCTAAGGTTGAAATTGCCAATTCTGGAATCATGGGTACATATATACATACCCGATCTCCTTTTTTTATGCCGTTTTCTTTTAAAACATTTGCAAACTGATTAACTCTTTTATGCAATTGTTTGTAAGTAATATGTTCTGCTGCTTCTTTGGGGTCGTTTGGTTCAAACAAAATAGCTGTTTTATCTCCACGAGTTGTTAAATGTCGATCAATACAATTTTCTGTAATATTTAACTTAGCACCTTTAAACCATTTAATTTCTGGTTTAGAGAAATCCCATTCTAAAACCTTATCCCATTTTTTACGCCAAATAAAATGTTCTTCGGCAATTTCTTCCCAAAAATTTTCTGGTTCTCTAATAGATTTTCTATAAACTTGGTAGTATTCTTCTAAATGTTTTATGTGGTAATTACTCATAATTAATCGCTTATATTAACTTGCACTAAACTATTAAAAATTTAGCGTAGTTTCTTTTATCGAGCTACAATTATTTTTGAAACCCTTTTAAAATTGATAATTAGAGAATTATGAGTCTAAAAAAAAGGTGCTTTTAATCATCATTTTTAGGACTCTTTTAGAATCCTTTTTTTTGATTAGATTTACAACTCTTTTAGTTTCTATAAGATTTATAAAACAGTATTAAAACGCAGCCACATTATGTCTAATAATTCTCAATTATCATCAAAAAATAATACCATAGTGCCCATACTTATTATAGCCGGATTGTTTTTTGTTTTCGGTTTTGTAACTTGGATTAATGGTGCGTTAATTCCGTTTATGAAAACCATAAACGAGCTTACCGACGCACAATCATACTTGGTAGCATCGGCATCTTATATTTCTTTTGTAGTAATGGCGTTACCCGCTTCTTATATTATCAATAAAATTGGATATAAAAAAGGAATGTCTTTGGGTTTATTAGTAATGGCAGTTGGCGCCTTGGTTTTTATTCCGGCAGCTGGCGCAAGAACCTATTGGGTTTTTTTAACAGGAATTTTTATTCAAGGTGCAGGAATGACCATTTTACAAACGGCTTCTAACCCATACATAACAATTTTAGGACCTTTAGAAAGTGCCGCAAAACGAATAGCCATTATGGGAATTGCAAATAAAGTAGCGGGAGCCTTGGGTTCGGTTATTTTTGGCGCATTATTATTATCAGGAATCACAGAAATTAAAGAACAATTAACCATTGTAGATGTAGCAGAAAAAGCCGCTTTATTAGACACCATGGCAGATAGTGTAGTTACGCCTTACATAATAATGGCTATTGTATTGGTTGTTTTAGGAATTCTAATAAGAAAAGCACCCTTACCAAACGTAGAAGCGCAAGCTGTAGAAGTTTTAGAATCTGGACAAAAAGCCAAGACTAGTATTTTTCAGTTTCCTCATTTATGGTTAGGAGTTTTTGCCTTGTTTTTGTATGTTGGGGTAGAGGTTGTTGCAGGAGATACTATTATTTCATATGGTATTTCTTTAAACATACCAGTTGCACAAGCTAAGTTTTTTACGCTG
>CAYWOM010000272.1:0-3452 GCA_964459905.1 uncultured Polaribacter sp.
CAGTTAAATTAAAACTGTCTCTTTTTCCATTAAAATATTCTTCTAATTGTACAACACAATCTTGTAAACATTCTGGTGTTGCTGTGTTTAGAATTTTATTAGATATCGCATTATCATCTAAAACAGTAATGGATTGAATTCCGTTGGTATCTCCCACAATTTTTGCAATTCCTATAGGTGTTTTGTAATATGTTGTTTTAATTTCTTGCATTATATTCCAAAAATATCTTTAGAATTTTGTGTTGTAATTTTTGCAATTTCTTCAAAAGGAAGGTCATAAATAGTAACTAATTTATCAATTACATTGGTAATATAGGCACTTTCGTTTCTTTTACCTCTAAATGGTGTTGGCGCTAAATACGGTGCATCTGTTTCTAAAACAATGTGTTTTAAATCAATTTCATTTAAAAATGTATCAATTTTACCATTTTTAAAAGTAGCAACACCACCAATTCCTAATTTCATATTATAAGAAATAGCCTTTTCTGCTTGTTCTTTGGTTCCTGTAAAACAATGAAAAATGCCTTTTAAATCTTCTCCTTTTTCAGCTTCTAGAATTTCAAAAATTTCATTAAAAGCATCTCTACAATGAATTATAATAGGTAGGTTTTTCTCTTTAGCCCATTGTATTTGGGTTCTAAAAGCCGCTTGTTGTTGGGTTAAAAATGTTTTATCCCAATATAAATCGATGCCAATTTCTCCAATTGCGTAAAATTCTTTTTTATTAATCCATTTTTTAACATGCGCTAATTCTTCTAAATAATTTTCTTTTACAGAAGTAGGGTGCAAGCCCATCATTAAAAACACATCATTAGGGTATTTTTCTTCTAAATCTAACATTCTTTGCGTGTAAGATGCGTCTATTGCCGGAATAAAAAAGCGTGAAACACCGGCATCTTTTGCACGATTTATCATGGCCTCTCTATCTTCATCAAACTGTTCTGAATATAAATGGGTGTGCGTATCTGTAATCATTATTTGGTTAAAATTTTTGGTAAAATTACTAAATAATATGGTGTTCAACTGCTGTTGTATAACATTTTATAAAACGTACCTTTGCATAAAATTTTAGACGATGACTTTTGAAGATTTAGACTTATCTAATCAACTACAATATGCAATTGAAGATTTGGGTTTTGAAACACCAACACCTATTCAGCAACAAGCATTTTCTGTAGTTAGATCGGGTAAAGATGTTGTAGGAATTGCGCAAACAGGAACAGGGAAAACCTTTGCTTATATGTTGCCAATTTTGCGTGATTTAAAGTTTTCGAACGAAAAACATCCAAGAATTTTGGTTTTGGTACCAACGCGAGAATTGGTTTTGCAAGTTGTAAACCAAATAGAAATGCTAGCAAAATATATTAATCTTCGTGTTTTAGGGGTTTATGGTGGTACTAACATCAATACTCAAAAACAAGCTATTTTACAAGGCCAAGATGTTATTGTGGCAACACCAGGCCGTTTGTACGATTTGGGTTTAAGCAACGCTTTAAAGTTAAGAAATATTCAGAAATTAGTAATTGATGAAGTAGACGTAATGCTAGATTTAGGATTCCGTTTTCAGTTGATGAATATCTTTGACATACTTCCAGAAAAAAGACAAAATGTATTGTTTTCTGCTACTATGACCGAAGATGTAGATGCACTAATTTATGACTTCTTTAAAAAACCCGAAAAAATATCGATTGCAGTTAGTGGAACTCCGTTAGATAACATAGAACAAGTTTCTTATAATATTCCTAATTTTTTTACCAAAGTAAATTTATTAAATCACCTTTTAAGTGATAAAGAAACGTTTCATAAAGTATTAATTTTTGTTGGTTTTAAAAGAACAGCAGATTTGTTATTTAAACATTTAGAAGAAGTGTTTAATGATGAAATGTGTGTAATTCACTCCAATAAAACCCAGAATTATAGAATACGCTCTATTAGACAGTTTGAAGAAGGTAAGAATAGAATTTTACTAGCAACAGACGTAATGGCACGTGGGTTAGATTTTGACAATGTTTCTCATGTAATTAATTTTGATACGCCAGATTTTCCCGAAAATTACATGCACAGAATTGGTAGAACTGGTCGTGCAGAAAGAGCTGGAAAAACTATTTTATTTTCTACCAAAAAAGAGCAAGAAGGAAAAGTAGGCATCGAAACATTAATGAACTACCAAATTCCTGTTTTAGAGCTTCCAGAAGTTGTCGAAATTTCTACCATGTTAACCGAAGATGAACGGCCAAAAGAAGATTCAGACCAATCTAAAAACAGAACTGCTTTAGAATATGTTCCTGGTGCAGCGTTTCATGAAAAAAGTGAAAAGAATAGTAAAACCAACCAAGGAGGTTCTTACAGAAGAGAGATTGCTAAAAAATATAAGAAGCCAAAAACGCGTGGCGATAAAAATTACAATAAACATAACAAGAAAAAATAATGCAAGTTTTAACAGCGCAAGAATTGCATAATTTAGCAATGAATATTGTGGGTAAGAAGCTTGAGCAAATGGGGTATGAGTTTCAGGCAATTAACAGCAAACTAAAAAGACATCCGCAATTTGTATTATTTAAAAAAGGAGAACCTACTGTTTTTGTTTTGGTAAAAGCTACTAATAATTTACAAAATTCAGATGCCTATGATGTTTTATGGATGGAAACATTTAAAGAACATGCAAAAAAACAGAACGCTAAAGTTTGGTTTGCAGGCGTTGGTATTGCCAATGCCGAAAGCGTAGAAAATCCTGTTTTTAAAAACCAGCCTTATTATGTTGCTTTCGAGGATTTTTTGAAGATTTTAGAGTAACTATATTGTTTATAATTTTTTAAGGCACTACTTTTTAAAAGTAATTTTCCAAACAAAAAACAATAGCGTTTTGAATTTTAATTCAAAACGCTATTGTTTTATAAACTTTGTTTTAGTAGTTTTTATTTATGCACTTCTTTAAGTATTTCAGTTGCTACTAGTTTTCCAAATTCATTGGCAGCTAAAGGGCTAGCGCCAGTAATTAACTTTCTATCTATATAAACGGTATCATCGGCATCTTCATTGATAATTGTAACACCTAAATTGTTTAATTTTTCACCATATATCCAAGGCATTTTGCCTGGTGTATAGCCTATCATTGGACCTTGGGCATCCACAGCATCTGGAAATGCAGCAATTTTATATCCTTTATAAACAAATGCATCTTTATTACTATCTATACTTGCAGCTAATAATGCAGCTGGTCCATGGCAAATAGCAAGCATAAATAAATCTTTGCCATAAGACCAATGAATTAATTTGTTTAAATCTTTGTTTTCAGGTAAACCAAGCATTGCGCCATGTCCTCCTGGTATAAATACAGCTAAATAATCTGTGTTAGTAGTCATTGTCTTTTGAACAAAATTAGAGAGGTTACCAGGATGCTCAAACTTATTTTTAGAAAGAATTCCGTATTCAGAATATCAAATAGACTTTAG
>CAYWOM010000273.1:0-3450 GCA_964459905.1 uncultured Polaribacter sp.
CCTTCATTTTTACAAGGCCACATCCAATTTGCAGATAATGAAACCGAAGCCAAATTATCTTTTAAAGGTGCCCAAATAATATTTGTTAATGCCTCTGTAATAGAATTTCTACTTCCTGCTTCTGGATGAATTAAACCCGAAATAGGCGAGTGGCCAATAGAAGTTGCAACTCCTTCTTTTCCGTTATAATCTAATGCCATAACACCAACATTATTTAACGGAATTTGCAACGGCCCAACACATTGTTGTTTGGCAACTTTACCACCAACACATCTGTCTACTTTATTTGTTAACCAATCTTTACAAGCAACAGCTTCTAACTGTAAAACTTGCGTTAAATAGTTGTTTAAATTCTTAACTTTATATCTAGAATTCTTATAATTTCTTTTTACTGTTTTATCTGTTAAAACAGTTTTAGGAGAAGAACCAAACATATCTTCTAAAGCTAAATCCATTGGTTTTTTACCAGTTGATTTAGATTCGAAAGTAAAACGGTCATTTCCTGTAACTTCACCAACATCATAAATAGGAGAACGTTCTCTATCTGCAATTTTATGTAAAGTTTCTAAATGTTCTTCTGCAATAACTAATCCCATTCTTTCTTGAGATTCGTTACCAATAATTTCTTTTGCTGATAGGGTAGGATCTCCAACTGGTAATGCATCTAAATTGATTTTTCCACCAGTATCTTCTACTAATTCTGATAAACAATTTAAATGTCCACCAGCTCCATGATCGTGAATAGAAACAATAAAGTTTTCTTCGCTTTCTACCATTCCACGAACTGCGTTTGCTGCACGTTTTTGCATTTCTGGATTAGAACGTTGTACAGCGTTTAATTCAATTCCTGAATCTAAAGCACCTGTGTCTGCAGAAGAAACTGCAGCTCCACCCATTCCAATTCTGTAGTTTTCACCACCAAGAATTACAATTTTATCCCCTTCTTTTGGTGTATCTTTTAAAGCTTGTTCTGCTTTTCCATAACCAATTCCACCAGCTTGCATAATCACTTTGTCAAACCCAAGTTTTCTTGGTTTAGATTCACTTGAAGAAGAATTTTCTTCATGCTCAAAAGTTAATACAGAACCTGTAATTAAAGGTTGCCCGAATTTGTTTCCAAAATCTGAAGCTCCATTAGATGCTTTTATTAAAATATCCATCGGAGTTTGGTATAACCAATCTCTTGCTTCAAATTTGTTTTCCCAATATCTTGTATTCTTCACTGAATCTATAGAAGCTTCTAAACGAGAGTAAGAAGTCATATAAACAGCTGTTCCTGCTAAAGGTAAAGAACCTTTTCCTCCTGCAAGTCTATCTCTAATTTCTCCTCCAGAACCAGTTGCTGCTCCATTAAAAGGCTCAACTGTTGTTGGGAAATTATGTGTTTCTGCTTTTATAGAAATTACAGAATTAAAATCTTCTATTTGATAAAAATCTGGTTTGTCTGCTGTTTTAGGAGCAAATTGTTCCACTTTAGGCCCTTTTACAAAAGCAACGTTGTCTTTATATGCTGAAACAATATCGTTAGGAAATTGTTTCGACGTTTCTTTTATCAATTTAAATAATGATGTTGGCATTTCTTCTCCATCAATTACAAAAGTTCCGTTAAATATTTTATGTCTACAGTGTTCAGAGTTTACTTGGCTAAAACCAAATACTTCAGAATCTGTTAATTTTCTATCTATTTTTGCAGCAACACTTTCTAAATAGGCTACTTCTTCTTCACTTAAAGACAAACCTTCTTGTTGGTTGTAAGCAGCTATATCATCAATATTTAAAATAGCTTCTGGTTTTATATCTATGGTAAAAGAGTCTTGATGTAAACTATTAAATTTTTCTGAAATCATTGGATCAAAATCAGTAAAGTCTTCAGTAACTGCCTTAAATTCTTCAATTCTAATAATGTCTTTAATACCCATGTTTTGGGTAATTTCTACAGCATTTGTGCTCCAAGGAGTTATCATTGCTGCTCTTGGACCAATATAAAAAGCATCTAAAGAAATTGCTTCTATTTTATTTTTATTGCCAAACAGCCAAGTTAATTTTGCAACTGTTGTTTTAGCTAGTTTTTTTGTTGTTTGAACAGCAAATACTTTATTGTCTATGTTTCCGAAGAAATGAATCATCTTAGCGTTTTGTTTGGGTATTATTTATAAGCTGCAAATTTACTTTTTTTCATTTTAATTTTAATGAATTAATTCATTGAAATTAGCCAGCTGTTTTCTTGTTTGTAAATCAAAAAAAAACGACTCTAATAGAGTCGTTTTTAATACCATTTAAAAAATGGTATTACTTTTTTATTAATTTTTTGGTTATAGCGTTATCGTTAACTTTAATTTTAACAACATAAACTCCACTATTAAGTTTTGTAATATCTATTTTTTTGTCTGTATTGGTAAGTTTATGTTTAAGAATACTTTTACCTAATATATTATAGATTTCTATGGTGGCATCTTTATCTAAAGAGAAAAATAAAGAGTTGCCATCTGTTGGGTTTGGGTACATTTTAAAGTTACCAAATTCTATATTATTTACACTTGCAGTAGTTGTATGAGAACCAATACCATTAACCGTGTTTTGAGGAAAATAAGTCCATTCTCCTTGCTCACTATAAACAATGTTTGGTTTTGTAATATCATCATTTCTTCTTAAGGTAATATTTGCTCCGAATTCAGAAGTGCCGTCTAAATCGCCAACAATATCTATTAAAACATTGTTTTTAAATAAGCCAACTCTATCATCTCCATTAAAATTCATTGGAGTTTCATCTGGTGTTGCTAAATCTTGTTCGTTTTTTAAATGTTCGTATTCAGCAGCACTATTTATAATTACAAATACATCATTAACTGCAATAGATCCGCTTAAAGTTAGTGGAGTTTCCCAAATGCCATTCGATTGTCTTTTAATAGAATATACAGCTAAATTTACAGCATTACCGGTAATATTAACTATTTCTATGGCTTTATTTGAAAAACTTCCTTCTACATATTCAGAAATAAATAACTCTTGAGCGCTATTACTGCCGTCTGTTGTTGTGCCATTTACTGCGTTAGATTTATTAGATGTATTATTTGCCGCATCTTTTGCCAAAACTGTAACGCTGTATGTTGTAGAAACGGTTAAACCTGTTGCATTGTAAAAAGTATTTGCAGTTGTTCCTGCAAGTGTGCCATCTATAAAAACATCATAAGCAACAACTCCTGTATCATCTGTAGATGCCGCCCAATTTACTTTAAAACTTGTACCACCAATATTTGTAATGGTAACTGTATTTGGTATTGTTGGCGGTGTAGTATCTGTTAAAGTTGTTGCGTTTGCAGCGGTAGATTGTGCCGATTTATTATTGGCAATATCTTTTGCTAAAACAGTAATTGTATAGGTAGTATTAGGTATTAAACCTACAACAGTATAACTTGTTGTAGCAGTTTCTCCGTTTAATGTTCCGTTTGC
>CAYWOM010000274.1:0-3442 GCA_964459905.1 uncultured Polaribacter sp.
GTAACCTAAAAAAGTTAAAATAAAACCAGTATAATAGATAATCTGTGCTGACTAGGTATTTTGGATTTAGTAAATTAGTTAGTTCTTTTTTAAAACAATTTGCGCAGTTTCTTTATTTATTTGAGTTAACAAGGCTGTTCCTTTTTCTGTTATTGAGGCAATTGTAGTGTCATTAAAATGACGAACCGTATAAAGGTCTACTTCTTTTATAATATCTATTTTAAATTGGTTTTTTAAATCAGTGTAAAAAGCATCAAACTTGTTAAATTTATTATCAATACAAACAGAAAAACTAAGGGCAGAATTCTGAATAAGGTTTACTTTTAATTGATATTCATGTAGTTTTTTAAAAATATAGCTAATGTTATTTTCTACCATAAAAGAAAAGTCTAATGCAGAAATAGATACCAAAACCTGACTTTTCTTAACAATAAAACAAGAAATATAAGGCACTAGTCTTGTACCTTTAGTAACTTTTGTACCTGTTTCTTTTGGGTTGATAAAAGAACGCACCAATAACGGAATTTCCTTTTTTTGCAAAGGTTGTAACGTTTTAGGGTGAATTACAGATGCACCATAAAAAGCCATTTCTATGGCTTCTTCATAAGAAATTTGTTCTAACAAAGTAGTCTTAGAAAACACTCTTGGGTCTGCATTTAAAACTCCAGGAACATCTTTCCAGATAGTTACACTGTTTGCGTTTAAACAATACGCAAAAATTGCAGCGGTATAATCCGATCCTTCTCTACCTAATGTTGTAGTGTTCTCGGTATCATTACCTGCTAAAAAACCTTGAGTAATATTTAATTTTTTACCGTTTACTTTTGCGGTAATTATGCCCTGTGTTAATTCCCAATTAACTTTTGCATCTCTATAATTACTATCTGTTTTTATGTAGTTTCTTACATCAAACCAGGTGTTTTCTATGCCAATTTTAGCTAAATATGCGCTTACAATTTTGGTTGATAATAGTTCGCCAAAACAAATAATCTGATCATATACATAATTATATCTTTGCGAGGTATTTCTTGCTAAAAACCAACTTAATTCACCTAAAAGAATTTCAATTTCTTTAAAAATGGCATCATTTTTTTCAAATAAACCCGTCATTATATTTTTATGAAATTTTTCAATAAAACCTAATTTTTCTGATAATTTTTCTGTCTTATTATAATACGCATCTATAACTTCTTCAAAAGCATTGGTCATTTTTCCCATAGCAGAAATTACTACTAAGGTGTTTTCTGTACCTTCTACTTGTAAAATTTTAGTTATATTTTTTATATTTTCTGCATCTTTTACAGAAGCACCTCCAAATTTAAAAATTTTCATTACTAATTATTATCGGTTAAAAAAGAATGGGTTTTAAAACAAGTTGTTAGTACAATTTTTTGCGCTTTATAGTAACTTGAAAGAATATTTCACTTAACTATTTTGAATAAATTTCGCTAAATTTTCTTTGCTCATTTTTACAACAGACCAATCGTCTAAATAAGTAGCTCCTGTACTTTTGTAAAAATTAATTGCATTTGTATTCCAATCGATAACTTCCCAGTCTACCCTATTAAAATTATTGTCGTGGGCATATTTTAAAACAGCTGTATACAAGGCTTTTCCTGCCCCAATTTTCTGTTTACTTTTGGTAACTATTAAATCTTCTAAATGAATAGTTTTTCCTTTCCAAGTAGAGTAACGTTCGTAAAACAAGGCAATACCAATAATTTTAGCATCTTGTTCTGCAACAAATAATTTAAATTTTGGATTTTTAGAAAAACCATCTTTTAATAAATCTTCTACGGTTACTTCTACGGCATTTGGTTCTTTTTCAAAAATGGCTAATTCTGTAATTAAATCCAATACAGATTGTGCGTCTTTTGCGTATCCTTCTCTTATTATAAAATTCATTTTGCTGTAATTTTGCTCAAAGATAGTTTTTTTCATTTCGCGTAGAAATAATTAAACATTTTACACAGTAAATTTTAAATTGTTTAAAATTATTATAATTGATTACGAAATCGTTGTAGTTTGTGTAAAATAATAGCATCTTTGTAGTATTAATAACACAAAACTATGTTAGGAAAAAGACAAACTTTAGGAGAATTTATTATTGACAATCAGCATGCTTTTAAATATAGTTCTGGCGAGCTTTCTAGTTTGTTAAATTCTATAAGGTTGGCGGCAAAAGTGGTAAATCATGAAGTTAATAAGGCAGGTTTAGTAGATATTATTGGTGCTTATGGAGATACTAATATACAAGGCGAAGACCAGCAAAAATTAGATGTTTATGCAAATGAAAAATTTATTCAAACTTTAACCAAAAGAAATATTGTTTGCGGAATTGCAAGCGAAGAAGAAGATAGTTTTATTGCTATAAATAGCATCGATGAAAATCATCAAAATAAATATGTAGTTTTAATAGACCCTTTAGATGGTTCTTCTAATATTGATGTAAATGTTTCTGTAGGAACAATTTTTTCTATTTACAGGCGTATTACACCAGTTGGAACACCAGTGCAATTAGAAGATTTTTTACAAAAAGGAAGCGAACAAATTGCAGCAGGTTATGTGGTGTACGGCACCTCTACAATGTTGGTCTATACAACCGGAGATGGTGTAAATGGTTTTACGTTAAACCCAGCAATTGGTTCGTTTTATTTATCGCACCCAAGTATGACTTTTCCTGAAGATGGTAGTATTTATTCTGTAAACGAAGGCAATTATTTCGATTTTCCAGAAGGAATAAAAAAGTATATAAAATACTGCCAAGAAGAAGTAGGAGATAGACCTTATACAAGTAGATATATTGGTTCTTTGGTTTCAGATTTTCATAGAAATATGATAAAAGGGGGTATTTATTTGTATCCTAAAGGATCTAGAAACCCAAATGGAAAACTACGTTTGCTGTATGAATGTAATCCTATTGCGTTTATTGCAGAACAAGCCAATGGTAAATCTTCTGATGGCTACACCAGAACGTTAGATGTAGAACCAACCGAGTTACACCAAAGGGTTCCTTTTGTGTGTGGTAGCAAAAATATGGTAACCAAGGTAGAAGCGTTTATGCGTAAGTTTGGCGAATAAATCTTTTTTATATCGCTATAAATTATCAAAAGAAAAACTATTTGTAAGTCCATTTAATAATGATTAATTTTACAATTATAAAAAAATTAATTTTAAAACATAAAATATGGCTTTTCAATTACCAGAATTAGGATACGCTTATGATGCATTAACACCTAATATAGATGCAAAAACTATGGAAATTCATCATAGTAAACATCATAACGGATATACAACAAAATTAAACGGAGCAATTGCAGGAACAGATTTAGAAGACAAATCTATAGAAGAAATTCTTACAAATTTAGATATGAGCAATGGTGCTGTTAGAAATAATGGTGGTGGTTTTTACAATCATTCATTGTTTTGGACCGTAATGAAT
>CAYWOM010000275.1:0-3436 GCA_964459905.1 uncultured Polaribacter sp.
GCAAACAAACTTGAAGTAATCCCGCCAAATTAGTTCAAAAATAACCCAATAGGTAGATTAATTTGCACCAAATTCTGTCTCATATTCTTTAATTTTCCAATAAATAGTTTTAGCAGAAATACTTCCGTTAGCTAACCAAGGAGAAAATTTTGTGCTAAAATCGGAACCAATTAATTCATTCCTAGTTTTTTTATAAAAACTTACTTTTTTACTCTCAAAAAAATAATAATCGAGTCTTTTTAAAGCAGAATTTTGGCCACCAGAAAAAGGGAAAGCAGTTTTTGCAGGCAATTTAAAATTACTAAAACCCAAATCTAAAAGTGATGGTATATTGGTTTGATTTTCGATAAAATTATTACTTTCTAGAGCAGTAACTTTGTGCACTGTTTTAATAGTTACCGTTTTTTCTAGCCTCTTTCTAAAAACAGTAAATACAGCAGGTATATTAGAAAAGTTGTTAGAAACAGTATCGGGATGATATAAAAATTGATCGTAATCTTCTTCTATAATTATATTGTTAGCAGTGGTTTTTTTTACAAGATTATTTGTGTCAATCTCTTCTGTTGTCCACTCTTTTTGTTTGTAAATATTTTTAATAGAAAAATTATCACAAATTGTATGAATTTTATTTTCAGGAGATTCAAAATAGGTAAGGAGCGTAATATTTAATTTCGCAAGATTTTCTTTTAATTGGGTAACTGATTCAATTAAAAACTGAGCTCTAAATTTTGCTGTTTTTTTAAATCCGAAGTTATCTTCTTTAAAATGTTTAGGATCAAAAAAGTAAACAGCAATTACCTCTGTATGGTTTTCTGTTGCTTTTTTTAATGATATATTGTCGTTGGTTCGTAAATTGTTACTAAACCATATTAAGCCTGTGTTGTTTTGTTTCTTCTGCATCTTTCGCTACAATATTTTACGTTTTCCCAATTCTTTTCCCATTTTTTTCTCCAGTTAAAAGGTTTTTTACAAACGATACACGTTTTTTGTGGTAAATGTTCTTTTTTCATGGTTTAAGGTTTTGTAATTTCATCTATCATTCCGTTAAAAATAAACCAGTGAAAAGGCAAAACAGCATACCAATACAAGCGGCCACCAATACCCTTGGGTCTAAAAGTTGCTGTTTGATATAATATTCCGTTTTCAATTTTAAATTCTAACCAAGCTTCTCCGGGTAAAATCATTTCTGCATACAAAAGTAATTTTTGGTTTGTTTTATCAGCATAAATAACTCGCCAAAAATCTAAAGCATCGCCAGCATTTAATTCGGTAGGATGTCTTCTGCCGCGTCTAAGACCAGCGCCGCCAAAAAACTGATCTAAAAAACCTCTAATTTTCCATAGAAATGTGCCATAATACCAACCCGTGTCTCCACCAATTGCCCATATTTTGTTTAAAGATTTTTGTGTGTCTGTTATTTTTCTGCTTTTAAAATCTTTAAAACATCCGTGTTTAGGAACATTTACAAATTGATGTACATAATTCTTTAATTTACCACTACTTATATAAGAGTCTTTCCAGCTCGAAATTATACTGTTTTGTTTTATTTTTACAAAAGCAAACTCAACGGCTTGCTTATAAGTCATTGGTGTTACATCTAATATTTTATTAATATTGCTCTTTTTTCCAATAACCTCTACACCCATAGAATTTACCAAAGAAGCGGCTAGTTTGTAGGAAGTAGAAGTTACAAAATAGAGCCAATAAGAAGATAGTTTTGGTGTCATTACCGGTACTGTTAAAATCCATCTTTTTAATTTTCTAACTTCAGAAAATTGTAGTAACATTTCTTTGTAGGTTAATATTTCTGGACCAAAAACATCGTAAGACGTATTGTATAATTCTTCTTTGCCAATTGCTCTATGTAAAAAAGATAAAACGTCTCTAATGCCTAGTGGTTGTGTTTTTGTATTTAGCCATTTTGGAGCAATCATGGCAGGAAGTTTTTCGACTAAATCTCTAATAATTTCGAAAGATGAACTTCCAGAGCCAACAATAATTCCTGCTTTAAAAGTGGTTAATGCGTATGTATTTGATGCTAACGTTTTTTCAACATTTTTTCTTGATAATAAATGTTTAGAAAGCTTGGTGTCGTTTGTTATTCCGCTTAAATAAATAACTTGTTTTACCGTTGTTTTTTCTGAAAAACGCTTAAAGTTAAAGGCGCATTTTTCTTCTAATACATGAAATTCTTTTGCCGAATTAGACATAGAATGTATCAAATAATAGGCAATATCTATATCTTTAGGAATGTTTTCTAAGCTCTTAGCGTCTAAAAAATCGGTTTCGACTACTACAATATTCTCACGATCTCTAAAATAATTTTTAGCTCTTGCTTTGTCTCTTACAGCACAAATAACAGTATGGCCGTCATTTAATAATAACGGAATTAAACGTTTGCCAATATAACCAGTTGCACCTGTTACAAGAATTTTCATGACATTTTGTTTTGTTTTTTAGGTCTTTGGTAAGATAGTTGTTTTTTAAACATAGGAATTGCATAAGTATCTAAACCATTAATGGTGGCAACTTTTCCTTTTGATAAATTAATTAAGCCATCTGGCTGTAATAAATTATCATTTACAAACAGTTCTTGTATTTGAGAAACAATCATCATAACATCATTTGATGGCACGTAAATTTCTTCAATAAATTTCATGCGCATTTGTACCGGACTATTTTTTACAAATGGAGCTATACAATGCTCTTTGTATTCTGCGTCTAAATTTGTAACATCAAATTCTGATATTTCTTCGGGATATTTTGCAGAAGTATGATGGGCGTCTTCAATAATATCTTCAAAAATATGATTGATTGTAAAAACCCCTGTTTCTTTAATATTCTTGTAGGTGTCTCTTGGCACAGTCGTGGGTCTTAAGATAAAGCCTAGAGTTGGCGGATTTGAGCCTAAATGAATAACAGAGCTAAATACAGCTACATTTGTAGTTCCTTCTTTAGAAATAGAGCCTAATAAGTTTGCGGATTTAAAGCCAGAACAGCTATTTATTAAATTAATTTTGTAAATTTTTTCTAAATTTTGAATTTCTGAATACGAGAAAGATGTCATAAATAATTTTAAAAAGATGATTAAATTTTAACTTAAAAGAAAGATTAATGAGATAGTAAAGATACAAAATGTTTAATATTTTATAATTTTTATTAAACACCGTTTTTGTTAAATATTTGGTAATAAGTTAAAAAATTATTGCTGCTATTTTTTATACTTTACCTGAGTATTTTAGATTTTAAATATCTGTAAAAATAATTTAGATACCAATTTAAAACCAGTTTATATAATCTTTAGAATATTTGCTAAAAAAATGCTTCTATCAAAAAGAGTAAATTATAAGCATAAAAAAACCATTAACAAAAGTTACTGGTTTTTAGTCGGGGTGGCAGGATTCGAACCTGCGACCTCCTCGTCCCAAACGAGGCG
>CAYWOM010000276.1:0-3436 GCA_964459905.1 uncultured Polaribacter sp.
TTTTTTAGATAACTTATTTTATATTTGCTAGCTATGAAAAATTATTTCTTTTATCTGCTTTTTATTAGTGTTTTTACAATTTTTTCTCAAGAAAAATTTTCTAAAGAAATTAGCTTAGTTACAGATAATGATTTGTACACATCTACAATAAACGATCGCTATTACACCAGTGGTATTTTCCTATCCTACAGATACTTATCATCTAAAAAGAAAAAAAAATCTCTAGAAAAAAAGATTTTAGAATGGCAAATTGGTCACAAAATGTACACACCTTTTAAATCTATTGTAGCAAGTGTTGTTGAGCATGACAGGCCTTTTGCTTCTTATTTATTTGGCAGTTTTGGGATGAATCGTATTTACAAAAACAACAGTAATTTTAAGACTACTTTACAAATTGGTGTTCTTGGACCAAATGCACTTGGAAAAGAATTACAAGATTTTATTCATGATATTTATGGGTTTAAAAAAGCAGTTGGATGGAAATATCAAATTAAAAATGCTTTTGGATTAAATTTAAATGCCTCCTATACAAAGCACCTTACAAAAGATAGTGCTAATTATTTTGATATTTCATGGGTAAACACTGGTAAAATAGGAACTATTTACACCAATATTGCTTCGGGTTTCTATGGCAGAATTGGTTTTAAACCACTGCAAAAACTAGCCAATTCTATTGCTTTTAATACAAATATAAATAATAAAAATACAAACTTTGTTAGAGAAGTAGAATCTTTTATATATGTAAAACCAATGTTGCGTTATGCCTTTTATGATGCAACTTTACAAGGAAGTTTTTTAAATACTAGTAGTGAAGTAACCAATGAACTTGTTCCTTTAGTTTTTGACGTTGAACTTGGTTTTAAGTGCACTTTTAATAGGTTTAATTTTGGATACACTTTTAGATACAACACCAGTACATCTAAAAATTTAAGATATGATAATGGTCAGAATTACGGCACAATTACACTAAGTTATTTATTACCATAGCTTCTTAAATAATAGAAAAACTTAACTGCTTTCTAACTTTAAGAAATTTACAGCTTATTTATTACCACTTTGCTACTTTGCTACTTTGCTACTTTGCTACTTTAAAAACTTAATCAACAAAAAAATCATCTTTAAAACCAATTAAGTATAATTTTTCTTGCGCTCTTGTAATTGCGGTGTACAGCCATCTAAAATATTCTTTAGAAACACCATCTGGTAAATAAGGATGTTCTATAAAAACCGTTTTCCATTGTCCTCCTTGAGATTTATGGCAAGTCATAGCATACGAAAACTTTACTTGCAACGCATTAAAATATTTGTTCTTTTTAATTGCTAAAAATTGTTTGTATTTAGTTTCGTGGGCAAAATCTTCTTTTACAGCTTGGTACAATTTATTAGAGTCTTCGTAGGTTAAAGACGGACTTTCACTAGCCAAAGTATCTAATAACAACACCGTTTCAAAAGGTTGCATTTCTGGGTAATCTATCATTCTTAACTCTACTTCTGCAAATTTAAAGCCATATAATTCTTTCACCGAAAATAATTTTAAAACTTCGCAAATATCACCGTTTGCAATAAAACCTGCGGCGCTCGATTCTTCTAACCAATAATAATTGTTTTTTACAATCATAATGTAATCTCCAGCAGAAATTATATTTTCTTGTCCACGAATTTGTAATCGAATTTGCTCGTTGTATTGATTGGCTCTTTTATTAGAACGCACAATAAAAGCGGTATCTTCTACTCCATTTGTGTCATACGCAGAAACAATAGCGTCTTCTATATCATACCCATCTTCTAATCTTACAATGTCTGGGAAAGCAACATCGAATTTAAAATTGGTGGCATCATTTTGAATTAAAGATCGCAACAAGGTTGCATTTGCTAAAATCCCTGAATTTTCATGCTGTCGCATTACCTCGTCTAACTCTATTTCTGTAACATTTTTGTGATATTCATATTGCAAAGTATCAGCTTCTAAAGCCGGGCTTACCGCTAATTTTACCGGCGGAAGTTGCGCGGTATCACCAATAAAAATCAATTTGCAATCGTGCCCAGAATACACGTAAGAAATTAAATCATCTAACAAAGATTTAGTATCAAATAATTGCTGATTTTGCTTACCATCTGGTATCATAGAAGCTTCATCTACAATAAAAACAGTATTTCTGTGCTTGTTTGGTTGCAAAACAAAATCTACAGAACCGTTAGATTGTTTTTTTGGGAAATATATTTTTTTATGAATGGTAAATGCCTTTTTTTTAGAATAAACAGCAATTACTTTGGCAGCTCTACCTGTTGGCGCCAACAAAACAGCTTTTTTTCCAGCAGTTAATAAACTATTAACAAAAGTACTAATTGTAGTTGTTTTACCAGTTCCGGCATATCCTTTTAATAAAAAAAGTGCCTCTTTATCTTCTTCAAAAATAAAATGGCTTAAAAGATGTAATAACTTACTTTGTTTAATGGTTGGAGAATGCGGAAACTGTTTAAGAAGTTCTTTGTGAAAATCGGCAGGTTTTTTTATCATAAAAAAATTAATACATCAAAGATACGCCGATTTATGAATAAAAATTTTTATCATTAAAAAAAAATTGTAGATTTGCGATAAGACTATATAAAAAAATATTAAAAAATGGGATTAATAATAATGATTTTAGCAGCTGTTTTGGTTGCAATACTTTTAGCTATTGTTGTAGTTAAATTTTTACCTTTAAAATTAAGATGGATAGCCTCTTTATTACTGTTGGCATTAACCGTTTTTTTAGTTTTTAAAATTTACAACGGCATAATGGAGCCCATCAACTTTAATAAAAGTAAAGTTGCTAGATATGCAAAAGTTGTAGAAAAATTAAAAATTATTAGAGATGCAGAAGTAAAGCATTTTGAAGTAACTGGTAAATACTCTAAAGACAAAGCAGGTTTAGTTAAATTTATAGACTCTGCACAATTGGCTTTAACAGAAACTAAAACTGTTGTAGAAAAAGTAAAAGTTGGTGGTGGTATTATAAATGATGTAGAAAGAAGAATAACAGATACTATTGGGTATGAGCCTGTTTTAAAATACTTTAGAAATAAAGATTATAAAAACATGTTTAAAGTTCCTGGTGTAGAAGGTAAAGAGTTTGAGGTAGAAATAGGTACTGTAGAAAAAGTACAAGGTTTAGTGGTACCAACGTTTTTTATAAAAACAGAAAAGAAAGATATTTTAAATGGTTTAAATGAATCTCTTGTTAAACAAGAATTAGAAGCCATTGCAACCGATCAAATTAAAGGAGAATATATTTCTGTTGGTTCTTTAGAAGAAGTTTCAACGGGTGGTAATTGGCCTCCTTCTTATGATAAAAAAGATGCTGCAAAAAAGAAATAGCAACACTTCTTTAAAAAACACAAAAGATACAAAGTTATCCATCCAATTTAATTTGGATGGATTTTCTTTTTGTATAAC
>CAYWOM010000277.1:0-3432 GCA_964459905.1 uncultured Polaribacter sp.
CTGATTTAGGTGAAAGTAATAAGGCACAAAAACGACAATGGAAATATGTTTCTAACAGAGAAATAGAATTTGTAGTGTCTAAAGTAGAAAATGATCTTTTTACATTAAAAAACATGATTTCAGGTGAGCAAATAAATTGTTCTTTATCGGAATTAATACATCAATTAAATGCATAAGAAATTATAGGTTTATAATTTTAATCTATTTAGAAATTAAAATAATACGTTATAAACGCTTAAATTTGCAATATAATTAAGAATAAAATGTTTGAATTGAACGGCAAAATGAACGACGAAAGAATCGAAGAAATAGGAGAAAACCACATTGGTACTTCAGCACAAAATCCTTTAAGAGCAGATGCTTTTGCTATTTCTGATGAGGAAAAAATTAATAAAATTCAAGAAAGTGTAAAAGATATTTTACAAACTTTGGGGATGGATTTAACAGACGACAGCTTACAAGGTACTCCTAAAAGAGTGGCTAAAGCGTTTGTAAATGAGATGTTTATGGGTTTAAACCCTAAAAACAGACCAAAAGCATCTACATTTGACAATAATTATAATTACGGAGAAATGTTGGTAGAGAAGAATATAATTGTGTATTCTACTTGCGAACATCACTTATTGCCAATTATAGGTAGAGCACATGTAGCTTATATTTCTGGTGGCACTGTAATTGGTTTGTCTAAAATGAACAGAATTGTAGAGTATTTTGCTAAAAGACCACAAGTACAAGAGCGTTTAACCATGCAAGTAGTTCAAGCATTGCAAGAAGCATTAGGTACACAAGATGTTGCCTGTGTTATAGATGCAAAACATTTATGCGTAAACTCTAGAGGAATAAAAGATATAGAAAGCTCTACAGTAACCGCAGAATTTGGAGGTAAATTCAAACAAAAAGATACCAAAAGAGAGTTTTTAGATTACTTGAAAATGAATACTAGTTTCGATTAGTTTTTTGTATCTTTATGAAAACTTTAATAAATTAAGTTAAAATACCCCCTTTTTTAAATTAAATCAAGTTTATTATGATGATAAGAAATTATCTTGATGAGCTATGGAGAGAAATTAAATTAGATGATCGTTTTTCATTAGAAGAACATTTCTTCATATCGAGTTATGGAAGAGTTTATAAAAGAAAAGGAGACGAGGAAACGCTACTCAAAGAAAGTTTTATAAACGGATATCAAGTAATTTATGTTAAGCTAAAAGATCAAGGATCTAAAAAAAGATTATTATATCTTCATAAATTAATGGGAGAAACATTTTTAGATAAAAATGAAGACCACAAATTTGTAATACACTTAAATTACAAAAAAGAAGATAATCTCTTAACAAACTTACAATGGGCTACAAAACGTGAAAAAGAAGTTCATCAATTTAAAAACCCACACTACAAAACAAGACCTAAAGTTATTACGAGGTCTAAATTAACAGAAGCTAGAGTAAGGTTGATAAAAAGAAAATTATTTGACCCAAATAGAAGAACACGATTAAAAATGATAGCCAAACAATTTGGTGTCTCTACCATGCAACTACATCGAATTAAAACAGGTGAAAATTGGGGGCATGTTACAGATTATTAATTTTTCTTAGACTTACTAAATACACTCGTTTAAATAAAAATGAGTGTATTTAGTTTATATTATTTTTTAATAAAAACAGGGATCAAGTCATAAAGTTGTGGAATTTTTAAATTAGGCAAAAATATTAGTAAGTCTAAAAAGGAAGAATTGTATATTTCTAACCCCTCTAAATTGTGCTCTAAAAGTTTTAATTTTTGCATTGAATGATTACGCAGAAGCATTCCTGCTTCGGTTGTTAAAGTAGTTTATAATATTTTGATAATTTATAGACATTGGAGTATCTACCTTTGTTGTGACGATTTAGAGTCCATAAATATTTATACATTATAATATAAATTAACGGCAACTAACTGATTAACTCAAAAAATTAAATTTATACTTAAATGTATAATTGTTTGTTAAACAATAAAAAACCCATTTTTAGAATCTCTAAAAACGGGTTTTTACTTTCTTTAATTACTGCAAATGTAGTAATATAAAGGTTTTTATTTATTCACTAAAACAAATTCTCCTTTTTCAATTAAAGGAATGGCTTGTTTGTATTTTACTTCTTTTTCTACGCCACTCATTACATTTTTAATAGTAACTTTTTCGTTTCTACCAATTTTTGGTTGGTCTCTAACAATGGTTTCTACAGGTTCTTGTTCAGAGCGAGAGTTTTGAATAGCTTGTTCTGTAGAGTTTTGTACATCTGCTTTAGAGGTGTTTAAACGCTCTCTAGTTGTGTTTCTGGCTTCAGAGATTTGATTGGCGTCTTTTGCTGGCAATTCTCCTTTAAATAAGAATGATAATACTTCTTTATTTATTTCATCTACCGTTGTTTTAAACAATTCAAAGGCTTCGAACTTATAAATTAATAAAGGGTCTTTTTGTTCGTAAGAAGCATTTTGTACAGACTGTTTTAACTCATCCATTTTACGTAAATGCTCTTTCCAGTTTTCATCGATTATTGCTAACGTAATATTTTTCTCGAAATCTGTAACCAAGCTTTTTCCTTCACTTTCATAAGCTTCTTTTAAGTTGGTAACTACTTGTAAAGATTTAATGCCGTCTGTAAACGGAACTACAATTCGTTCGTATTTATCGCCTTCGTTTTCATAAACATCTTTAATTACCGGAAATGCTAAAATGGCATTTCTTTCAATTTTATTTTTATAATGTTCAGAGATTATATCGTATAATTTATCTGCCAGTTCTTTTTCTGACATCTTCTCAAATTCTTCTTCAGAAAAAGGAGAAGTCATAGATGAAAAACGAATTAATTCGAACTCGAAATTCTGAAAATCTTTGGCAAGTTTATTAGCGTTAATAATAGATTCGCAAGTTTCATAAATCATATTGGCAATATCTACTTGTAAACGCTTACCATCTAGGGCATTTCGTCTTCTTTTATAGACAAACTCACGTTGCGAGTTCATAATATCATCATACTCTAATAAACGTTTACGAATACCAAAGTTATTTTCTTCTACTTTCTTTTGTGCTCTTTCAATAGATTTGGTAATCATAGAATGCTGAATTACTTCACCTTCTTTTAAGCCCATTCTATCCATCATTTTGGCTATTCTATCAGAACCAAAAAGACGCATTAAATTGTCATCTAAAGCAACGTAAAATTGAGTAGACCCAACATCACCTTGTCTTCCTGCACGTCCACGTAATTGTCTATCTACACGTCTAGAATCATGACGTTCTGTACCAATAATAGCTAAACCACCAGCATCTTTTACTTCTTTAGATAATTTAATATCGGTACCACGACCTGCCATATTTGTTGCAATAGTTACAATACCAGGTTTACCAGCTTGGGCAACAACATCAGCTTCTCTTTTGTGTAATTTTGCATT
>CAYWOM010000278.1:0-3432 GCA_964459905.1 uncultured Polaribacter sp.
TTTTACTCTAAAATTAACACCTTCAATAAAATACCAAATCATTTGTGCAATTAAATGTGCTGTTTGGCGATGGTTATCGTGTTTAGAATTGTACTCGTAAATACCAAATGAAGAGACTTTATCACTAATTCCTGCATATCTAGAAAGTGCACAAATTTCTTCGCCATAAAAGCCATTTGGAGATGCATTGTTATTAGCAGGAGCTTCACTTTGTCGAATAGCACCAATATCTATTGAAACAATATCTGCATTTCTAAAAGCAGGTTCTATACTTTCTAAATTTTTTGCATTCCCTAAACGATAGCTATCAAAATACAAGTTATCTAACAACGTTATTTCTTCTTGTGAATTAAAATAAGTTTGATACCCAACATTGCTGTAATTAAATAAATTATTAGGTTTTTGCATAATTATCTTATTTAAATAAGATTTTGATGTTAAGGCATCTTCTAAGCTTCCTAAATCGAATCTGCTATCTACTGCAGTAATATTTACAGTCTGCTCTAAAGAATCATAAGCGCGGTAATTAACGTAGGTAATGTCCTGACCGCCACCAATAATAATAGGAATGATATTTTTCTTTAAAAGTTCTGTTATAATTTCTGAAACTGCAAAATAAGTGTCTGTTACAGCGTTTCCTTTTAAAATATTTCCTAAATCGGCAATATTTGTGTGCCAATTTCCAGGAAATAGTTGATATAACTTTTCTCTTATGAAATGTAAGTTTTCTCCACAGCCAAAATTATCTTCAGAATTTCTATCTTCTTGAACACCGAAAATAGCAATTTGAACGTTTTCTAACTCCGGAAAACCTTCTCTTTGGGTATGAATGTTAATTTTTTTTCCCATACAAAGAGAAGATTGCAACACTAAATGTGCCACAATAGATTCTTTTACGGGAGTTAAAAAGTCTTGGTTCATCAATTTCTGTAAATAAAGAATGCAATATACTAACTAATTATTTCTTTTTAGTCGTTTTTTTTGCAGGTGTTTTCTTTTTTGCTACTTTTTTCTTTGGCGCTTTGGCTTCAACCATTTTAACAGCTGCTGCTTTTGTCAATTTTTCTATTTCGGTAGTTTTAGGAAGTTCTATTTTAATTTTACCTTTTAAAATATTAAAACGTCCCCATCTTGCTTTTTCTACACGAATGCCAACATCTTCCCAATTATGAATAACTTTGTCTATTTCTTTTTGTTTTTTAATTTCAATTAATTCTATGATGTCATCATCAGAAAGGTTGTCAAAGTCATATTTCTTATTCACATTTATAAAAATAGAATTCCATTTTATAAAAGGTCCAAAACGTCCAACTCCTTTTTGCACTGGTAAGTCTTCATAATGGTAAATTGGTGCATCTGCCTTTTGCTTAGCAACAATTAATTCTTCTGCCCTTGGCAAATCTACTTCCATTGGGTTTTCGCCTTTATCCAAAGAAACAAACATTGTTCCAAAGCGAATATAAGGCCCAAACCGTCCGTTAGAAACAATCACCTCTTCACTTTCATAAGTTCCTAAAGTTTTTGGAAGCAAGAATAATTCTAAGGCTTCTTCCATAGTTATGGTGCCTAAATTTTGTTCTTTATTTAGACTTGCAAATACTTTTTCTTCGTCTTCTGGTGCACCAATTTGTGCAATTGGTCCAAATTTCCCTAAACGGACTAGAACTGTTTTTCCAGATTCTGGATGTTTTCCTAAAATACGTTCACCACTTTCTCTTTCTGCATTTTCTTTAACGTCTTCTACAGTTTCATGAAACTTACTGTAGAAACTTTTAATCATTTCTGTCCAATTTTCTTGCCCTTCAGAAATATCATCAAAAGAGTTTTCTACTTTTGCGGTAAATCCGAAATCTAAAATATTAGAAAAATTAGCGACTAAAAAGTCGTTTACAATATTACCGATATCTGTTGGTACTAATTTGTTTTTATCTGCTCCTGTTTTTTCTGTTAAATTTTCACTTTTAACAACGTCATTGACTAAAATTAATTGTTGATATTCTCTTTCTACACCTTCATTTTGGCCTTTATCTACATACCCTCTTTTTTGAACTGTAGAAATTGTTGGCGCATAAGTAGACGGACGTCCAATACCTAACTCTTCTAGTTGTTTTACTAAAGAAGCTTCTGTAAATCTATACGGCGGACTCGTAAAACGCTGTGTTGCGTGGATAAAATTGTAGGCTAAATTCATGCCCACTTTTAGGCTTGGCAACATACCAGCTTGTTCTTCATCTTCATTATCAGTTCCTTCTAAATACACTTTTAAGAAACCATCAAACTTTATCATTTCTCCGTTTGCAGTAAATATTTTACTGTTTTCAGAGTTTTCAATTTTTACGTTTGTACGCTCTAATTGTGCATCACTCATTTGCGACGCTAAGGTTCTTTTCCAAATTAAATCATACAATCTATTTTGATCATATTCTGTATTTATAGAATGCATTTTCATACTAGTAGGACGGATGGCTTCATGGGCTTCTTGTGCACCTTTTGCTTTCGACTTAAAAACGCGTTGTTTACTATATTCTTTGCCGTAATAACTACTAATTTCTTCTTCGGCAGCATTTCTAGCGTCTACAGAAAGATTTACACTATCGGTTCTCATATAGGTAATTAAACCTGCTTCATACAAACGTTGTGCAACTTGCATAGTTTTACCTACTGGATATCCTAGTTTTCTTGAGGCCTCTTGTTGTAATGTTGATGTTGTAAATGGTGCTGCTGGCGATTTTTTTGCTGGTTTTTTTGTTAAATCTGCAATAGAAAAAGTTGCATTACCACAAGATTTCAAGAAATCTTTAGCATTTTTTTCACTATCGAAGTTCTTTGGAATGGTTGCTTTAAATTTCTTGCCATCGGCATTCGAAAACTCAGCAACTACCTTATAATGTGTTTCTGTTTTAAAATTAATAATACTGCGTTCTTTTTCTACTATTAAACGAACAGCAACAGATTGCACTCTACCTGCAGATAACCCACCTTTTACTTTTCGCCATAAAACTGGCGATAACTCATACCCAACAAGACGGTCTAAAACTCTACGCGCTTGTTGTGCGTTTACCATATTATAGTCTATATCTCTCGGATTTTCAACCGCTTTTAAAATAGCATTTTTGGTAATTTCATGAAAAACAATACGTTTTGTGTGCTCGTCTTGTAATTCTAATTGTTCTTTTAAATGCCATGCAATTGCTTCTCCTTCTCTATCCTCATCACTTGCTAACCAAACAATGTCTGCTTTTTTTGCTAAAGCTCTTAATTTTTTAACAACAGGTTTTTTATCATCTGAAACAATATATTTTGGACTAAAATCTCCTTCAACATCGATTCCTAATTCTTTCGATGGTAAATCTGCAATATGCCCAAAACTTGATTCAACTTGAAAATCTTTTCCAAGAAATTTCTCTATGGTTTTTGCTTTTGCTGGTGACT
>CAYWOM010000279.1:0-3404 GCA_964459905.1 uncultured Polaribacter sp.
TATTTTGCAAACCTACTTTGGTGCTTTTCCCTATTGCTTCTTTAGGATTTACATTATTTTCTATAATTAAATAATTATCATTTTCATAGATGCTAATTGTTAATGGTTTTGAGCTGGAAACCACATTGTGTTTTACTGCATTTTCTAATAAAAGTTGCAAAGAAAGTGGTACAATTTTTAATTCTACATTACTTACGGTATCTGGAATATTGAATTTTACAGCTTCTTCAAAACGCATTGCTAATAACTGCATATAGGTTCTTGCAAATCTTAATTCTTCTTCAATTTGCACCAAATCTTTGTTTCTTTGTTCTAAAACATATCTATAAACTTTAGATAATTTAGTTGTAAACTTTTCTGCTTGTGCAGGGTTTTCGCCAATTAAGCTTGTTAATACATTTAAACTATTAAATAAAAAATGAGGGTCTAACTGATTTTTTAACGATTCGAATTTAGCCGTTTCTGTCTTTGCAACAATTTCTTGTTTGGTGGTTTCTTTAGTCATGGCAGTTTTCCAATTAATCATAAAACCCCTTGCGTGTAAAAAGGTAGAAATACCTAAAGAAAGTATAATATAAAACAAGTGAATCCAAAAAAAGTTGCCTTTAAAAAAGTTATCTGGGTTGCTTTCATTAATAATTACAAAAACTACATAATCAATTATTAAAACGGCGGGTACTGTATATAAAACTGTTGCAATTATACCTGCCCAAACACGTTGATTTGTTTGCGTAATCCAACTCCATTTTTGGGACAAATAATTATTAATAAATCCATTTCCAAAACCAAGACCAAAAGAATACATGCCAGAAATTATAAAAGACCAAGCGATACCCTCTAAAGTTCTTTGCCCAAAAATAACCCCAAATAAAACTCCAAATATTACTGTGATTTTTAGACATAATGTTGCTCCTTTTTTAAGGCTTCTTATGGTATATATTTCTTGTTTCATATATTTTATTTAATTTTTTAACCGCATTATTAGTTGTCTGTAATTTACTAAAATTTAATGTCTAATTTTAAATTTTCATCTTTCAACATAAATTTTGCATTTTCATAACTAGGTGGTTCAAAAGCCATCACATTATTAGAAGAACCATAATCTTCTAAAGGCATTCTGTTTGTAGAAAAGTCCATTTTATTATTATCATTTTTATCATGATAACACGTAATTGCATATTCTCCTGATGGAATATTCTCAAAAACAATTGTAGATTTTCCATTTACAATTTTTCCGTTTTTACCTTGAATTGGTAAACCCATAAAATTGTCTTTATTATATAAAGCAAATCCTATTTTTCCTGCGTCTGATGTTGCATTTACAACAGTTACCGTAATTGTATTATTGTTTTGTGCAGTTATTGCACTTGTAATTGATAACATTACTATGACTAAAATTGATACTAAAAATTTCATACTATTTGTTTTAATTGTTAATAATGGTTCAAAGATGCAAACCAAATAGGGTTTTAAAAACAAAACAATACCCAACTGTAATTTTTTTAGGACGAATTGTAATTTTTTCTAAAGATTAGCAATATGTAGGCAAAAAAGAAACTTACCCCTTTATTAATGACAGCTTCATTAATAAAACAAGTCACTTAAATAGTTTTTTTATAAACAATCAATAATTATAAACTTCTTTTTTTATCATATCAATAAAAATTACAAAAATCTATTCTTTTTTTATCATCGGATTAAAAAATAATATACATTTACAATATGTTTACTACAAAAAATAAAAAAAACTCTATAGTTCCCCGATTGCGCTTTCGCAATAGTATTCGCTAATTCTAAAGTTAGGCAAATAAAGGAAACTATAATTTTATTTTTTATCATGTATTATCACCACACAAGAAACATCAAAAGCAATCAAAACCTAATTATTACTTCTAATAATAGCAACTTTGTACGCCGCTTTTTCTTGCCTCGCCCTTTGGGTGTTTAAAAAATTACAGAATTAGGTGTGTCCAATTCTACAGTACAAGACAACAACTCAATATACATTTAACTTTAAAACATCAATACAATGCAAATTGTAATTGCAAACAAATCGCATACTATTTACGCAGAAATTATCTGTAAAACTATAGAAGAAGCTTCTAAAGTTAGAGGAACTGGTATTGCCAAACGAAAACCCGAGTACATAATTTCTAAAATGGAAAACGGAAACGGTGTTATTGCTTTAGATGGCAATAAATTTGCCGGATTCTGTTATATAGAAGCTTGGGGACATGGAAAATTTGTGGCAAATTCTGGTTTAATTGTACATCCAAATTATAGAAATTTAGGCTTGGCAAAACAGATTAAGCAAGTAATTTTTAAACACTCTAGAACTAAGTTTCCAGATGCTAAAATTTTTAGCATCACAACTGGCTTAGCTGTAATGAAACTAAATAGCGATTTAGGCTACAAACCTGTTACTTTTTCTGAACTTACAGACGATCAATCTTTTTGGAAAGGCTGCCAAACATGTAAAAATTATGATGTTTTAACAAGAACAGCACAAAAGATGTGCTTGTGTACAGGAATGCTATACGACCCAAAATTAAAAAATTCTAAAAACTCGAAAGAAGTAAAAGAAAACGTTTTTAAAAGATTAAAAAATATAAAACAAAACCTGTTTCTAAAAAAAGACAAAAATGCCAAAAAATAAAAACTCAAACAACGTAGGAAAATTAGTTATTGCTTATAGTGGTGGTTTAGACACTTCTTATTGCGCAGTAAGTTTATCAAAAGAATACGATGTACATGCTGTTAGTGTAAATACAGGTGGTTTTTCTGATGATGAAATTTCTCATATAGAAAGTAACGCTTATAAAATGGGCGTTTCTACTTATAAAAATATTGATGCAGTTGCAACTTTTTACAACAAAGTAGTTAAGTATTTAATTTTTGGTAACGTATTAAAAAATAGTACGTATCCTCTTTCTGTAAGTGCTGAAAGAATTATTCAAGCAATTGAAATTATAGAATACGCAAAAAAAATCGGAGCAAAATATATTGCTCATGGAAGTACTGGCGCAGGAAATGACCAAGTTCGTTTTGACATGATTTTTCAAACTTTGGCTCCTGAAATTAAAATTATCACACCAATTAGAGATGGAAAATTAACAAGACAAGAAGAAATAGATTATTTAAAATCTGAAGGAATTGATATGCCTTGGGAAAAATCTAAATACTCTGTTAATAAAGGATTATGGGGAACAAGTGTTGGTGGTGTTGAAACTTTAAAATCAGAAAAACCATTACCTAGTGAAGCATATCCTTCTCAATTAGAAAAAAATGGAGAAGAAAAAGTAACACTGACTTTTAAAAATGGAGAATTCGTAGCTTTTAATGGTGAAGAAAACAACCCAGAAGTAAATATTGAGAATCTAAATGAAATTGCTTCTAAATATGCA
>CAYWOM010000280.1:0-3387 GCA_964459905.1 uncultured Polaribacter sp.
AAAACGAATTGGCGGTAATTGTGGCTAGAAATGCGGCGGGAGAGACCAAAACATATCCGGTTGTAGAAATGGAATTTCACCCAGAAGCCAACCAAGTAGAATATGTAATTTGCCCCGCAAGAATAGATGAGAAAGTGGCTAAAAAAGCACAAGAAATAGCGTTAAAAGTACTTGATATTTTAGATTTTGTTGGTTTGTTGGCTGTTGAAATGTTTCAAACTGAAACTGATGAAATTTTAGTAAATGAAGTTGCGCCAAGACCACATAATTCTGGGCACTATTCTATAGAAGCAAGTTATACCAATCAATATGAGCAACATTTGCGCAGTATTTTAAATCTTCCTTTGGGAAATACAGCAAGTAAAGTTGCCGGAATTATGGTAAATTTAGTAGGTGAAGAAGGTTTTTCTGGTGATGTTATGTATGAAAATATTGAAGAAATTTTAAAAATTGATGGCGTTACGCCGCATATTTACGGTAAAAAAGAAACGCGTCCTTTTCGTAAAATGGGGCATGTAACTATTGTAAATTCAGATATTGATAAAGCAAGAGAAATTGCCCAAAAAGTTAAGGAGACGATTCGAGTGATTGCTAAATAGTTAATTTGCGCAAAATTTGCACATACTCAAAATAATGTAAAAATTAAATGAACAACTGAATCTTTCTCGGTAGTTTAAAATAAAATAAACTCTTGCCTACGCAGGAACGACTAAGCAAAAATTATGGTAGGAATAATAATGGGAAGCGATTCTGATCTTCCAATAATGCAAGAAGCAATCGATATTTTAGAAAGTTTCGATATTCAAATAGAAGTAGATATTGTCTCTGCACACAGAACTCCAGACAAATTGGTAGAGTATTCTAAAAACGCACACAAAAGAGGCCTAAAAGTAATTATTGCAGGCGCTGGCGGTGCAGCGCATTTACCAGGAATGGTGGCAAGTATGAGTCCGTTACCAATAATAGGAGTTCCTGTAAAAAGCAGAAACTCTATAGATGGTTGGGATTCTGTTTTGTCTATTTTACAAATGCCTGGTGGAGTTCCAGTAGCAACTGTTGCTTTAGATGGTGCAAAAAATGCAGGTATTTTGGCAGCACAAATTATTGGCGCTTCAGACAAATGTGTTTTAGATAGAATTATAGCGTATAAAGAAGGTTTAAAACTAAAGGTTGAAAAAGCTTCTGAACGTGTAAAAAAATAAAAGGTAATTGCTATATAGGCAATCACTTTTTTTACTTATTCTTATTTCATATTAGAAGTAATTTATTCTTTAGACACTTGCTTTTTAGTTTACTCAGTTTATTTTTTATTAAGACTAGTTACTTTTGTTGTTTGAGGTGTGATAGAAATTGATGTTATTATTATCAAATTGTAGATTCTATGCAAAATTACATCGCTATTAGGTACCAAATAAGCCGCATTAGTTGAATTAAAAAAAAACATCAATGAAAGGTTAAAAAACATAGATAAACTCATTAATAAGTATCCTTGAACTTCTATTTAAAAAAACACATTTATGAATCCACTTTTACAAGATTTTAATACAGCTCCTTTTTCTAAAATTGAAAACAAACATTACAAACCAGCCATTAAAAAAGCAATAGAAATTGCAAAGCAAGAAATAGATGTCATTGTAAATAATTCTGAAGCGCCAACCTTTAAAAACACTACGGTTGCTTTAGATTTTTCTGGTGATGTATTAAACAGAATTACTAGTATTTTTTTTAATTTAAATTCTGCAGAAACCAATGACGAAATTCAAAAAATAGCACAAGAAATTTCTCCTTGGTTAAGCGAATTTAGAAACGATATTACTTTAAACGAAACTCTTTTTAAAAGAGTAAAAACAGTTTTTAATACCAAAGATAGTTTAGATTTAACACCAGAACAAAACATGTTGTTAGAAAAACAATACAAAAGTTTTGCAAGAAATGGTGCCAATTTAAACGAAGTAGACAAAACAACCTTGCGTAAAATTGATGCACAACTTGCTAAATTATCTTTACAGTTTGGCGAAAATGTTTTGGCAGAAACCAATTCTTTTGAAATGCATTTAATAGCAAAAAATGATGTTGCTGGTTTACCAGATGCTACCAAAGAAGCGGCACAACAACTGGCTAAAGAAAAAGGAAAAGAAGGCTGGATTTTCACCTTAGATTACCCAAGTTATATTCCGTTTTTAACCTATGCAGACAACAGAACGTTACGTAAAAAAATAGCAATTGCTGCGGGTAAAAAAGGTTTTCAGAATAACGAATTTAATAACGAAAAAATTGTTTTAGACATTGTAAATCTTCGCTATCAAAGAGCTAATTTATTAGGTTACAATTCACATGCACATTTTGTTTTAGAAGATAGAATGGCAGAAACCCCAGAAAAAGTAATTAATTTTTCTAATGATTTACTAAAAAAAGCAAGACCTGCAGCATCACGCGAGTTTAAAAATTTAGAAAACTATGCGAAGAAATTAGACGGTATTGATCAGCTAGAGAAATGGGATGGCGCTTATTATTCAGAGAAATTAAAGAAAGAATTATTTTCTTTAGATGAAGAAATGTTAAAACCATATTTTAAATTAGAAAATGTAATAGATGGTGCTTTTAAAATTGCGAATCGTTTGTTCGATTTAAATTTTGAAGAAGTTACCAACATAGACAAATACCATAAAGAGGTTAAAACATATAATGTAACCAACACTAAAGGCGATTTTATTTCAGTTTTTTATGCCGATTTTCACCCTAGAAAAGGCAAAAGAAATGGCGCTTGGATGACTTCTTATAAAACACAACAAATTAAAAACGGAATTAACGAAAGACCCCAAGTTTCTATAGTTTGTAACTTTACAAAACCTACCGATACAAAACCATCATTATTAACCTTTAATGAAGTAACTACCCTGTTTCATGAATTTGGACATGCATTACACGGAATGCTAGCAAATACAACCTACAATAGTTTGTCTGGCACCTCTGTTTCTTGGGATTTTGTAGAATTACCAAGTCAGGTTTTAGAAAACTGGTGTTATGAAAAAGAAGCCTTAGCATTGTTTGCAAAACATTATAAAACGGGTGCAATTATTCCGATGAAATATGTAGAAAAGATTAAAGCATCGGCAAGTTTTCATGAAGGTATGCAAACGCTAAGACAAGTAAGTTTTGGCTTGTTAGATATGAGCTGGCATTCTAAAAATCCATCAGCAATAAAATCTATTAAAGATTTTGAAAACGAAGCTTTTACAGCTACCAAACTATACCCAGATGTTGCAGAAAACTGTATGAGTACTGCTTTTTCGCATATTTTTCAAGGCGGGTATTCTGCTGGATATTACTCATATAAATGGGCAGAAGTTTTAGATGCAGATGCTTTTGAATACTTTTTAGAAGAAG
>CAYWOM010000281.1:0-3382 GCA_964459905.1 uncultured Polaribacter sp.
GAGGTTCTTTTGATGTTATTTTGGTTAAAAGAAAAGAAGGAAAAATTACTATTGAAGGCGAAGAAAATATTATTCCGTTTATAGAAACTGAAGTCGTTGGAAATACACTTAAAATTAAATACAAAAAAAACACCAATATTAGAACTACAAAAAGAATGACCGTAACGGTTACTTTTATGGATATTGAAAGTGTTGGTTTAGGCGGTTCTGGTAATATTACAAGTAATGCCATTATAAAAAGTAACGACTTAAAAATTAGTTTAGGAGGTTCTGGAAACATTAGTTTAAAAGTAGATGCAGCTAACTTAAATGCTTCTATTGGTGGTTCTGGAAATATAAATTTACAAGGAAATACTAATGAATTAAATTGCGCTATTGCAGGCTCTGGAAGTGTAAAAGCATACCAATTAGAAACTGATGAATTAAGCGCAAGTGTTGCGGGTTCTGGTAGTATTAAAATTACTGTAAAAAGTAAAATTAATGCAAAATTAGTAGGTTCTGGTAGTGTTTACTATAAAGGGAATCCTAAAAACGTTAAAAGTAAATCTGTAGGTTCTGGTAGTATTGTAGATAAAAATTAAAAAGTAAACTTAAAAAAGGTCATTAAATAGCAACCTATTTAATGACCTTTTTTTTTGCTAATCAATCATATTTTTTAAGTAAAAACGCTCTACTTTATCCCTAGCCCAATCTGTTGTTCGTAAAAACTTTAAACTAGATTTATACGTAGGGTTATTTTTAAAAGCATTAATATTTAAAATATCGCCTAATTCTTCCCAACCATATTCTAGAAAAAGTTCTTCTAACATGGTTGCTAATTTTATTCCGTGTAACGGATTGTTGGGTTGTTCTTTGCTCATTTATTTGTCTAAATCTGGTAAAACAAAAGCATCTAAAATAGATTTTTTTGCCATCATTTTTTCAATTTCTTTTACAGTTCTTGGTGCTTCTGCCGATAAATTAACTGGACCGTTTTTGGAGACTAAAATGTCATCTTCTATACGAATGCCAATTCCCCAGTACTTTTTATCACAATTACTTCCATTTGGAATATAAATTCCAGGCTCCATGGTAACTACCATATTTTCTTCAAAATTACCATAATTTCCTGGATCATGAACATCTAAACCAATATGATGTGATGTTCCGTGTGGAAAATACGAGTGCTTTTCATCTACAGATTTTATAATTCCTAATTTAAATAATCCTTCATTAATAATTTTTATAGCAACTTTGTTGGGCGCTCTCATACTTGTACCAATTGTGTATAAAGCAATGCCTGCTTCTTGCGCTTCATATACCAAATCATAAATTTCTTTTTGTGCCTTTGTAAACTTTCCATTGGCAGGAATGGTACGTGTAACATCTGCAGTAAAACCCCTGTATTCTGCTCCTAAATCCATTAAAACCATATCATTACCAACCTTTGTTTTGTTGTTTTCTATATAATGTAAAATGCAACCATTGTTTCCTGCACCAACAATAGATGGATATCCTTCGTATTCTGCGCCATATTTTTTATAGACAAATTCATGAATTCCTTGCAACTCCGTTTCAGACATGTGTGGTTTCATTGCTTTCATTACTTCTATTTGCCCAACAGCAGAAATACGAACCGCTTTGGTTAATAATTTTAATTCTTCGGCTGTTTTTACCTCGCGCATTGTTGTTAGGCTTGCTGCTAAAAAAGATACATCTATATTTGTTTTAGGTTCTAATGCCAATGAAATTTTTTGTTTAAACTCTTTCTTTAAATCGTTTGTTTCAGCAGTTTTATACCCTTTAATTAGTGCATCATTTTTTACATCAGAAAAACGATTTTCTAAATCGCTAATTATTTGAATAACATTTGCACTGCGCTCAATTGGCGTTTCAGAAATATTTTGATACACATATTCTTTTACACCAGACAAAAATATATTTGCATCGTATTTGGTCTTCTGTTTAAAATTTTTTACCAAATCGAAAATATCTGCACCCGCTAAGTTTCTATAATCGTCCTTAAATTTTTCGATATAAATTTTGTCAAATTTTGAAAAATCGATTGTACTTTTTACAAAATCTTCAGCATTCATTGCCTTAGAAAAGCCTAAGTCATTTTTTGCCCCTTCTACTCCCAAACGTTTACCATTCCACATTTCTGCTTGTGCATCTCGTTTTTGAACATATAAAATTTCATTGTAAGAATTACCATTTTCATCAACTATATTATCAGAAAACAACAATAAAACACCATTTGGCTCTCTATAACCTGTTAAATAATAGAAGTTCGGGTCTTGATGAAACACATAATCTACATCATTTGCTCTGTTTCTAACTGGGTTTGCAAAAACTACAGCAACAGAATTTGTTGGCATTTTATTTCTTAGTGCCTCTCGCCTATTTTTATGAAATTCTTTCGATAAAAAATCGGTTGGCGTTTGAGAAAATCCGTTTATAGAAACGAATAAAAAAGCGATAAAAAGAAATTTAAAAATCTTCATTTTAGTTGATTTTATGTTGATATTCAAATGTAATTGAAAATTATTTCTGATTAAAAAAATTAACAAAAAATTAGTCATTGATTATTGTATGTTTTTCAATAATTTAGCTGAAATTTTAAGAATTCTACAAATGAAAAATATAGCATTAAACGATATTCACGTTTCTTTAGGCGCAAAAATGGTTCCTTTTGCAGGTTATAATATGCCTGTACAATATGAAGGTGTAACTGCAGAACACTTAACAGTAAGAGAATCTGTTGGTGTTTTTGATGTAAGCCATATGGGAGAATTTTTAGTTTCTGGAGATAATGCACTCGCATTAATACAGAAAGTAACTTCTAACGATGCTTCTAAATTAGAAATTGGCGATGCACAATACAGCTGTTTTCCAAATGAAGATAACGGAATTGTAGATGATTTAATTTGTTATAGAATTAAAGAAAATACTTATTTATTAGTTGTAAACGCTTCTAACATAGAAAAAGATTGGAACTGGATTTCTTCTTATAATAAAGACTTTAATGCAGATTTAAAAGATTTGTCTGAAGATTATTCTTTATTAGCAATTCAAGGTCCAAAAGCAATAGACGCTATGCAATCTTTGTCTTCTTTAGATTTAGCAGACATTCCTTTTTACAAATTTAAAGTTGGAGATTTTGCAGGCATAGAAAACGTAATTATTTCTGCAACTGGTTATACTGGTTCTGGCGGATTTGAAATTTATTGTAAAAACGACGAAGTAGTACAAATTTGGAATAAAATTTTTGAAGCAGGCGCAGATTTTGGTATTAAACCAATTGGTTTAGCAGCAAGAGATACTTTGCGTTTAGAAATGGGTTATTGTTTGTATGGTAATGATATAGACGATACTACTTCGCCAATACAAGCAGGTTTAGGTT
>CAYWOM010000282.1:0-3346 GCA_964459905.1 uncultured Polaribacter sp.
CTTTTTTCTTAATATTTAAATCTATTTTAGATGCAGCAGATGGCGAATTGGCAAGAATAAAAGAAACACCTTCTTATACAGGTAGGTTTTTAGATTCAATTTCTGATATTATACTAAATTTTATCATATTTATAACCCTTTGGCAACTTACAGAAGTAAGTATTTGGTGGGCTTTACTCGCTTTTTTTGGTATTCAATTACAAGGAACTTTGTACAATTACTATTATGTAATTTTAAGAAATAGATTCGATGGAGATACCACAAGTAGAGTTTTTGAAAACGCTACACCTATTGCTTTACCTGGCGAAAAACAAAAAAATGTAACTGTACTATTCTATATCTACAAAGCTTTGTATGGTGTTTTTGATGAAATCATTTATGCTTTAGATAGAAATGCATCCAAAGGAAAACCCTTTCCTAATTGGTTAATGACCTTAATTTCTACTTTTGGCTTAGGTTTTCAATTATTAATAATTAGTGTTCTTTTAGTATTGGAATTAAAAACGTTTATTATTCCTTTTTTTATAGGATATTCTGTTTTAATCTTTGTTTTTATACTAATACGAAAAATGTTTTATTAATGAACATATTCCGTCTTCTTTAACCTACTTAAAATAATAAAAGAAGCAACAAAAAAGACAGCCAAACACAAAACACTCCATTGCATAGAATCGGTTAAAGAGTATAAAAAACCGTATACAAAAGTTCCTAAAACGATAGCTATTTTTTCGGTAACATCATAAAAGCTAAAATACGTTGCATGATCTTGGGTGTCTGGCAATAATTTAGAATAGGTAGAACGTGTTAAAGATTGTATTGCGCCTAATACCAGGCCTAAAACTGAACCTAATGAATAAAAATAAACAGAAACGTTTGGAAATTCTTTATGCAATAAAAAAGCACCAAAACAAACAAGCATCCAAATAAAAACAGTTAATTTTAAAGCATAAAAATTCCCTTTTTTACCTGATAATCTTGAAAAAAGAAAAGCCCCAAAAATTGCGACTATCTGTATTAATAAAACTGTTATTATTAAATCTATGGTTCCTAAACCTAATTCTGTAGAACCAAAAATAGTCGCTAACAAAATAATAGTTTGCACGCCTACACTTAGTAAAAAGAAAGCAATTAAAAAACGCTTTAATGTAGGGTAATTCATTATTTCTTTTGAAACAATTTTTAATTCTTTAAACCCTCTCCATATATAATTTTTTTCTGGCTTTTTATTGTAGATATCATTAGGTAAACGTTTAAATGAAATTTGTGCAAAACCAATCCACCAAATCCCTACTAAAACAAAAGAAATTCGTGACGCCATTGCTGCGGTAATACCAAACCAATCTGGTTTCTGAATCATTACTAAATTAATAATTAACAAAATAACAGAACCAACATATCCGTAAATAAACCCTTTTGCACTTGCTTTATCTTGTTGTTCTGGACGCGCAACTTCTGGTAAATAGGCATTATAAAATACCAAACTTGCCCAAAAACCAATACTTGCCAAAACGGTAAAAATAATACCAATCCAAACGGTATCTATCCCTTCAAAAAAATACAAACTCATTACAGATAATCCGCCAAGCCAACAGAAAAATTTCATAAATTTTTTCTTGCTTCCTGTGTAATCTGCAATTCCGGATAAAATAGGAGAAATAAATGCCACTATTAAAAAAGAAAAAGACAATGCATAACTATACAAACTGTCTGGATGATCCCATTTCATCCCAAAAAAATAAACCACTTTATCTTTTGTTACAGCAGTATAATACAATGGAAAAACGGCGGTACTTATTACTAAAGAATATACCGAGTTTGCCCAATCATAAAACGCCCAAGCGTTTATTAATTTCTTGTTACCAATTTTTAACATAATTTCAATTTAAAAAAAAAGCCGTTCAAATTATTTGAACGGCTGACAATATAGTAAAACTATTTGTTTAATTTTTTAGTTGCGTAGTTGCTTGTACATTATATTTGGCGGCAAATTGTTTTGCTGTAGGCAAATAATTACGTAAATCTTGAATTCTTGATGCATTAGAAGGGTGTGTACTTAAAATTTCTGGTTGCGATTTTCCATTAGATTTCTGACTCATTCTTACCCAAACTTCTGCAGCTTCTCTTCCGTCGTAACCTGCCATAATCATAAAAACCAAACCTAACCTGTCTGCTTCTTGCTCATGAACTCTACTAAATTTTAACATTCCTAAACCAGAACCTACACCAAAAGCAGTGTTCCACATTTGTTGTGTTTTTGGGTCTTTACTTGCCGTACCTAAAGCAACTGCAAGACCACCATATTGTTGTAATTTACCAGAAGACATTCTTTCTTGACCATGTTTTGCAAAAGCATGTGCAACTTCATGCCCCATTACCGCAGCAACACCGTTTTCATTAGCACAAATTGGCATAATACCCGTATAAAAAACTACTTTTCCACCTGGCATACACCAAGCATTTACAGTTTCATCTTCAATTAAATTAAAATCCCATTTATAAGAATTTGCCTCTGCTGTCATATTATTTGCTCTCATAAATCGGTCTACTGCAGCAGATACATTTTTACCAACTTCTTTAATTTGATTGCTCATTTTTCTATTACTAGACAATTTATTTTCTTCTAAAAACCCTTTATATTGGGCAAAACTTGCTGGCAGAACCTCTGCATCGCTAACAAAATTAACTCTTTTTCTTCCTGTAATTGGTACGGTTGTACATTCTACAAAAAGGAAAACTGTTAAAACTAAAATAACTGCTTTTTTCATTCTATGTTTTTATAATTCTATTTTTATGACACCTATTTATACAATTTGTCACCTATTTTTAATAGATATTAAAATTACATATTTTATCTTTATCAAAAAAATATTTATCGATTTACTTACAGGTTTAAGTAAAGCCAGCGTAAGTTTCTTTTAAAAAAAGCGTCAAAATAAAAAACAATCTAAACAACATGAAAAAAATAATATCTTTTTTAACTTTGGTAATATTAGTGAGTTGCACAGGCAAAGCACAAACTCCATCAAAAGGAAAAAAAGCATACAACATTGTAAAAACGGAAATAGAATGGAAAAAAGAATTAACAGCAAAACAATATTATGTTTTACGAGAAGCAGGCACAGAAAGGCCTTTTACAAGTCCTTTAAATAAAAATTACAAAAAAGGAACATTTATTTGCGCTGCTTGTAAAACAGAACTTTATAAATCTGAACATAAATTTGATTCTGGCACAGGCTGGCCTTCTTTTGACAGGGCTGTTAATGGTAATGTAGAACTAGACGTAGATCATAAAATTGGCTACGAAAGAACAGAATTAAAGTGCAACACTTGTGGTGGCAATTTAGGA
>CAYWOM010000283.1:0-3305 GCA_964459905.1 uncultured Polaribacter sp.
TTTTTTCTAAAACCTCACAAGCAATGGTATCTGTTTTTTCTAAATCTTCTGATTTTCCTGATGAACAAACCCATCTAAATGGCCCAAACCCATAATCAAAACACATGGGTCCCATTATATCTTGAACATAGCTGTTATAAGCAAAAGCTTCGGCACCCAATTTTAAATCACTCTTACAGCAAAAATCACCTTTATTATCTCTATAAACTGTTGCTCCTGCTCTACTCGCTTCTAATAAAAAGGCATTTCCGTAGTCAAAAAAATAAGTTCCTTTTGCTGTATGTTTATTGATTGCAGATACGTGTCTTCTTAAAGTTTCTTGAACTTTTTCTTTAAATAACTTCGGCTTTTCAGCCATCATTTTATTCGCATCTTCAAAAGATAAATCAACAGGGTAATAACCTCCAGCCCAAGGATTATGTAATGATGTTTGATCTGATCCTAAATCTATAGAAACATTTTCTTTATCAAACTTTTCCCATACATCAACAATATTCCCTAAATACGCTATCGAAACTGTTTCTTTAGTTGATTTAGCTAATTTTACTCTGGCAACTAATTCATCTAAATTGGTTATTTTTTCATCAATCCAACCTTGATCTAAACGCACTTTTGTAATTTTAGGATTCACCTCAGCACAAACTGTAATACAACCAGCAATTGTTCCTGCTTTTGGTTGTGCACCAGACATTCCTCCTAAACCTGAGGTTACAAATAAATTTCCTTTTGGTGTTTTTTTAATTTTTCTAAATCCGTTTAAAACCGTAATTGTTGTTCCGTGTACAATTCCTTGCGGTCCAATATACATATAACTTCCATCGGTCATTTGCCCGTATTGAGAAACTCCTAATGCGTTCATTTTTTCCCAATCATCTGGTTTTGAGTAATTCGGAATTACCATTCCGTTAGTAACCACAACTCTTGGCGCATTTTTATTAGATGGAAACAACCCCATTGGGTGCCCAGAAAACATTGTTAAAGTTTGCTTATCTGTCATTTCTGATAAATATTGCATGGTTAGTAAATATTGCGCCCAATTTTGAAAAACAGCGCCATTACCGCCATAGGTAATTAATTCGTGAGGATGTTGTGCTACAGCATAATCTAAGTTATTCTGAATCATTAACATAATTGCTTTTGCTTGTTCAGATTTTCCTGGATATGCTGCAATTGGTCTGGCTTTCATTTGATAATCTGGACGAAAACGATACATGTAAATTCTACCGTACTTTTCTAATTCATCTGCAAATTCGGGCAATAATTCTGCATGGTGTTTTTTATCAAAATAACGCAATGCATTTTTAAAGGCTAGTTTTTTTTCATCGGTAGATAAAATATCTTTGCGCTTAGGAGCATGGTTTATTGCAAAATCATATTCTTTTTTGGCTGGTAAAACATCTGGAATTCCTTGTCTAATTTGGGCAGCGAATGTCATATAAAATTAATTTATTAGTATCTAAAAACAAATATATTTCTTTTTTAAATAGTATAATTAACTATTCAAAAAAATAGCAATTCTTTTAAGAAATTCGTAAATTGCAAGGTAAATACCAAACATTTATTACGAATGAAACAAATAACACCATATAAACCTACACATAAAGTAAGAATTGTAACCGCTGCCTCATTATTTGACGGACATGACGCTGCCATTAATATTATGCGTAGAATTATTCAGTCTACCGGTGTAGAAGTAATACATCTTGGGCACGATAGAAGTGTTGAAGAAGTGGTAAATTGTGCCATACAAGAAGATGTAAATGCCATTGCAATAACGTCTTACCAAGGAGGGCATAATGAGTATTTTAAGTACATGTATGATTTATTACAAGAAAAAAACGCGGGTCATATTAAGATTTTTGGCGGCGGCGGCGGCGTAATTCTTCCAAAAGAAATTAAGGAATTAATGGAGTACGGAATTACGCGTATCTATTCTCCGGATGATGGCCGTGCATTGGGTTTACAAGGAATGATAAATGACTTGGTAAAGCAATCTGATTTTGCTCTTGGTGATGTTTTAAATGATGAAATTAATCATTTAACAAAAAAAGAAATTGGTAGTATTGCAAGAATTATTTCTTCTGCAGAAAATTTCCCTGAAGTTGCCAAACAAGCTTTAAAAACGATACATATTAAAAACAAAAATGCTAAAACCCCTGTTTTAGGAATTACAGGAACCGGTGGTGCTGGAAAATCTTCATTAGTAGATGAATTAGTAAGACGGTTTTTAATTGATTTTCCAGAAAAAACTATTGGAATTATCTCTGTAGATCCATCAAAAAGAAAAACTGGCGGCGCATTATTAGGAGATAGAATTAGAATGAATGCTATAAATAACGAGCGTGTTTATATGCGCTCTTTAGCAACACGCCAATCTAATTTAGCATTGTCTAAATATGTAAATGAAGCCTTACAAGTTTTAAAAGCGGCTGAATTTGATTTAATTATTTTAGAAACATCCGGAATTGGACAATCTGATACCGAAATTATAGAACATTCTGATACTTCGTTATATGTAATGACGCCAGAGTTTGGCGCTGCAACCCAATTAGAAAAAATTGATATGCTTGATTATGCAGACTTAGTTGCCATTAATAAGTTTGATAAAAGAGGTGCTTTAGACGCTGTTAGAGATGTAAAAAAACAATATATGCGCAACAATAATTTGTGGCATATTCATATGGATGACATGCCTGTTTACGGAACAATTGCCTCGCAATTTAACGACCCAGGAATGAATACTTTATATAAAAAAATAATGGATAAGCTGGTAGAGAAAACAAGCGCAGATTTAAAATCTTCTTTTGAAATTACTGCTGAAATGTCTGAAAAGATATTTGTAATTCCGCCAAAAAGAGTTCGTTATTTATCTGAAATAGCAGAAAATAACAGAGCGTATGATAAAAAAGTAGACGACCAAGTTGTGATTGCTCAAAAATTATATGGTATTTTTCAAACTATAGCGTCTATTACAATTTCATCAATAGAAATTACCAAAACAGGTATAGATGAAGATGAGATTCTGAAACAAGTTCAGGATAACGATAAACAATTTGTAAAATTGCTTATCGCACAATTTGAAAAAGTTAAATTAAATTTTAATCCATTAAACTGGGAAATCATTTTAAACTGGCAAGAGAAAGTTCAGAAATACAAAAACCCTATTTACACGTTTAAAGTACGTGATAAAGAAATTAATATAGAAACGCATACAAAATCACTATCACATTCAGATATACCAAAAGTAGCCTTACCAAAATACCAAGCTTGGGGAGATTTATTACGTTGGAATTTACAAGAAAATG
>CAYWOM010000284.1:0-3303 GCA_964459905.1 uncultured Polaribacter sp.
GCTTTATGTCTTCCGAAAACTTTTTCTAAAGCATCAGAAATTTCGCCTAAAGTTGCTCTACTCTTAGCCGCTTTTATGGCTAAATCAAGTAAGTTTTCTTTTCCTGATTCTGCAGCCTTTGTCAAAGCTACTAAAGAATTTTTAACTTCAGAAGTATTTCTTTTTTCTTTTAATTTTTGAATTCTTTTAATTTGTGAGTTTCTAACAGCTTCATTGTCGACCTCTAAAATATGTAATGGATCTTCTTCTTTTAATTGATATTTATTTACGCCAACAATAACATCTTTTCCGCTATCTATTTTTGCTTGTTTTTTTGCTGCGGCTTCTTCTATTCTCATTTTAGGAATTCCTTGTTCAATTGCTTTAGTCATTCCGCCTAATTCGGCAATTTCATCCATCAATTCCCAAGCATCACTAGCAATTTCTGCAGTTAATTTTTCTAAATGATAACTTCCTGCCCAAGGGTCTACAGTTTTTGTAATATGTGTTTCTTCTTGTAAATAAATTTGTGTATTTCTAGCAATTCTTGCAGAAAAATCGGTAGGTAATGCAATTGCTTCATCTAAGGCATTTGTATGTAAACTTTGTGTGCCACCAAAAACTGCAGCCATAGCTTCTATAGTTGTTCTTGCAACATTATTAAATGGATCTTGTGCTGTTAAACTCCAACCACTTGTTTGGCAATGTGTTCTTAAAATTAAAGATTTTGGGTTTTTGGGGTTGAATTGTTTTACAATTTTTGCCCACAACATTCTTGCAGCTCTTAACTTGGCTATTTCTGTAAAATGATTCATACCAATTGCCCAAAAAAAAGACAATCTTGGTGCAAAAGAATCTATATCCATGCCAGCATCAATTCCTTTTTTTATATATTCTAAACCATCTGCAAGTGTATATGCTAGTTCAATTTCTGCAGTTGCGCCAGCTTCTTGCATATGATAACCAGAAATAGAAATAGAATTAAATTTCGGCATTTTATTACTGGTATATTTAAATATATCAGCAATAATTTTCATGGATGGAGTAGGAGGATATATATAGGTGTTACGCACCATAAACTCTTTTAAAATATCATTTTGTATGGTTCCAGTAAGTTGTGCAATAGCAACACCTTGCTCTTCTGCAGCTACAATATAAAATGCTAAAATGGGTAAAACTGCGCCATTCATTGTCATAGAAACAGACATTTTATCTAACGGAATTTTGTCGAATAAAATCTTCATATCTTCTACGGAATCTATTGCAACCCCAGCTTTGCCTACATCTCCTTGTACACGCTCATGATCAGAATCATAACCTCTATGAGTTGCTAAATCAAAGGCTACAGAAAGTCCTTTTTGTCCTGCTTCTAAATTTCTTCTGTAAAAAGCATTGCTTTCTTCGGCAGTAGAAAATCCTGCATATTGCCTTATAGTCCAAGGCCTTCTAACGTACATTGTAGAATATGGACCACGTAAATTTGGCGCAATACCAGCTACAAAACTTTCGTGTTTAAAGTTTTGTTGAGGTGTAAATTTTGAACTCTTTAATTTTATATGTTCAACTAATTTTCTAGACATTTTCTTGTTTCAATCTTTCCTTTTCTAAATCTTCTGAAAGACGTTTTTTTATGACGGGTGCAATAATTGTTTTTATATTTCTTTGTTTTACAAAAGGATACAATTCTAGATTTTCTTTCATTGTATCATTTTTATTTTGTTGCAAGTTTGTACCTACTAAAATAATGTTGTTTTCTTTAAATTTATTTTCCTCTTTTAAAGCTTGTTCTTTAATTTTCTTTTGAATAGTGCCTTCTTTTAATTGCTGTAAAAATCCGCCATTTTTTTCTACCTGCTTAAAAAGGGTTAGTGCTTTTTCTGCCAATTGTGCTGTTAGAGATGCTATATAATAAGTACCATCAGCAAAATTTTGAGCTTCTAAAAAACCACTTTCTTCTTGTAGAATTAATAATTGATTTCGTGCAATTCGTTCGCCAAATTCATTAGATTTATGATAAATACCGTCATAAGAAATAGTAGAAACTGTGTTAGCACCTCCTAAAATTGCACTCATATATTCTGATGTGGTCCTTAGCATATTTACATTATAATCATATATTGTTTTGTTGCGTGTACTTGGCTGAACAAATAAATGTGCTTCTAAATCTTCTGTATTGTAAGATTCTAAAAGCGATGACCATAAGATTCTAAAAGCTCTTAATTTTGCAATTTCGAAAAAATAATTACTTCCTACAGAAAATTTAAAATGAATTTTAGGAGCAGCTTCGGCTCCAAAATAATTTAAATATTCATTTGCATGCGCTAACGTATAGGCTAATTGTTGCACAATAGTTGCGCCTGAATTTTGATATAAATCGCCAGAAACAGAAATACTGTTTTGTGTAGTTTTTATAATAGTACCTAACTTATTATGGTCTACTTTTAAGTTTACAAACCAATTGCCAGTTTCTGCTAAATTACCAATAATATCTGTTTGAAAAAAACAGTTTTTAGAATTGATAAAATTTGAGAGTTCAATTTGAAAATCAGTATTTAAAAATGAAAAATTAAAATAGAGTATTGTTTTTTCTAGATTGATGTCTTTAAGTATTATCGAATAATTAAATTTTGCACTTGCATTAAATTGAATGGCTTTTGCGCCTCTATTTAAAGCGTTAACAGCTAAATAATTTGCTTTTTTTTCATCATCTATAAAAATAGTTTGGCAAGTAGTAGCGCTTTTTTTTGGTAACTTTATTTCTAGATGATTTCTATCTTCTTTTGTGTAAAAAGGTTTTACAGTAATATCTTCATTTGTTTTCCAAAGAAGCGTGTCATTATAATCTGCACCTTTTAAATCTACTTGAATTTTTTGTTTCCAAGCCGTTGGTGTAGTTCCTGTAAATTCATCAAAAAGAGATGTGTTCATTATTTTTTTAAAGTGTCAAATTCTATAATATAAATATCTTCATTTTCTTTTTTCATTAGATACTTTTCCCTTGCAAAACGTTCTAATTGTAAAGAATCTTCTAACTTTTTTATGGTTGCCTTGTCTTGTTTAATTTTAGTTTTATAGAAAGAAATTGTATGTTCTAAATCTTCTATTTCTTTGTCAAATTTACGATGTACTAAATAAGAGTTATCATCAAAAAATAACATCCAAATTAAAAAAACAGCAAAAATTAAAACAAAAATATTTGTCATAATTTTTAAAGCTTTGTTGTTTTTTAGATGGCGAAATGTCATAATTTATAAGCGTTCATTTATTACGGTTCTAACAATATCTACAGCAACTGTATTGTATCTGTCATTAGGAATTATAATT
>CAYWOM010000285.1:0-3300 GCA_964459905.1 uncultured Polaribacter sp.
TTCTAACGGAAAAGAAATTTTAGTTTCCGCATCTCAAAAAGCCAATTTATTATCTTATTTTAAATAATCAATAGATTAAAAAAAAATGTACTATGCCAATAATTAAACCCGTAAACGGAAAACACCCACAAATACCAGAAGATTGTTATGTTGCAGAAAACGCCACAATTGTTGGCGAAGTTTCATTCGGAAAACAATGTTCCGTTTGGTTTAACGCTGTTATTCGCGGCGATGTTCATTATATAAAAATTGGCAATAAGGTAAACATTCAAGACGGCGCTGTAATCCATGCCACATATAAAAAATCGCCCACAACAATTGGTAATAATGTTTCTATTGGGCACAATGCAATTGTACACGGTTGCACAATTAAAGACAATGTTTTAATAGGAATGGGAAGTATAATTATGGACGATTGCGTGGTAGGATCGAACTCAATTATTGCCGCAGGAGCAGTGGTTACCAAAAACACCATAGTAGCAAGTGGTAGCATTTATGCTGGGGTTCCTGCCAAGAAAGTAAAAGATATTTCGCAAGAATTAATTTCTGGCGAAATTGATAGAATTGCCAACAATTACGTAAACTATTCTGGGTGGTTTAAAGAGTAGTATTTAACTGGTTTTTTTGGGCGTTACACAAGGTCGGGCTTTTCACTATATCTTTTTTTCGTTCCTCAAAAAAGGATGCCGTTTCAATCCCTAACGCAAATATAGTTAGTAAAAATAAAAACCCAATTTCAATTAAGAAATTGGGTTTTTAAATAAGAAACAAAAACTAATTATTTTCTTCAATATTTTTTAGTTTTTTTGTCATTTTTTTACTCTTCACTCGTTTTTTTTCTTTGAAGTTTCTGTGTCTCGCCATTTTTTCAAATTTTTCTAATTGCTCTTTATTTAAAATGGTTTTCATCTTATTTTTCATCGCAATTTTGCTGTCTAACATCTTGTTTTTCATTGCGTAAATTTCATCTGCAGTAGGCTTTTTATTTTCTTTTCTTGCTGCTTTTCTTTCTTCCCTAAAAGCCTTTCTTTCTGCTATTTGTTCATTTAAAAGTGGTCTTATTTCATTTTGCTGTTTTTCAGATAAATCTAAAGCTAACGTCATTTTTTTAACAGCTAAATCTGTTTGCTGTTCTACAGAAAAGTTGGCTCTTTTCTTTTTTACTTGCGCTTGTGTTACTAAAGTAAAAGCGAATACTAAAAGGATAATGTTTGTTAAATTTTTCATATTGTTATTATTTTAATTATTTTATTTATATCTCTTTGACCTTACCTTTATTAAAAGGTTTAAATTTGTATTTCTATTTAACAATGGTTTAACATGTTTGCAAAAAAAAAATTTTTCTGGTTAGTTGTTTTTATTTCTTTTATTTCTAATGCTCAAGATAGTATTCGCGTAAATTTAAGCAATCCTAATGCAACTATTTATACGCACTTGTATTTTTTACAATCAGATTCTTACGAGCCTAAAAAAGCAGCAAAAACAATTTTTGGTTTAGAAGAAGCAGCAGCAATTAAAAAAGCCATAAAAATTAAACAAGTTTTAGATGGCAAAGGTTTGTTTGTAGAAGTAAATAAAATACCTACAGACCCAAATTACAAAGACTCTATTGGGTATTCTTCATATTCTAGATATGTAATGTTTCCACAAAGAATGCCGCAAATTTATGTCGAAAAAGTAGCAGGAAAATGGTATTATTCCTCAGAAACAATAGCTAAAATAGACGCTTTGTACAGAGAGGTTTTTCCTTGGTATGTTCAAAAATTACAAAATATAATTCCTGTTTCGGGTCATAAAAAAGCATTCGGATTAGAATTATGGCAGTTAATAGGTTTGTTTGTATTGTTAATTTTAGCCTATATAGTTTTCTTAATTACTAAAAAAATCGCCTTTTTTGTGTTGCGTAAAATTCAACATCAATTTATAAAAAGCATTAATTTAGAAGTAAATAACGTGCTAAAAAAGTTGGCACATCCAATAAGTTTGTTGGCCACAGTTGCTTTTATTGGCAACATTTTTCCATCGTTACAATTTGGTTTAACTATAAATACTTGGCTGTTTTTAGGTTTAAATATTCTTAAAACTGTTTTTTGGATTTATGTTTTCTTAAAATTAGTACAAGTAGTAATGAGAATTTATTCTGAATTTACAGAAAGAACCCACGGTAGGTTAGACGATCAATTAGTACCTATTTTAAATAGCTTTTTTACAGGTCTTGTGCTTGTTGTTGGGGTGTTTAAGTTGTTAACTTTATTTGGTGTAGATACCACAACACTTATTGCTGGTGCAACTATTGGAGGTTTGGCTTTTGCGCTTGCCTCTCAAGATACCGTTAAAAATTTAATAGGAACTATTATGATTTTTCTTGACAAACCTTTTCATATCGAAGATTGGATTGAAGCTGGAGAAGTTGTTGGAACTGTAGAAAAAGTTGGTTTTAGATCTACAAGAGTTAGGGCTGCAGACACTTCTATCTTTCAAATCCCTAACAGTAAATTGTCTGAAATTGTTATAAATAACAAAGGTTTACGTTTATTTAGACGCTACAATACCAATTTAGGTTTGCGTTATGACACACCACCAGAATTAATTGAAGCCTTTGTAAAAGGAATTAGAGAACTAATTATTGCACATCCAGAAACACGGTCTGATTCTTATAATGTAGAGTTTACAGGTTTCGGAGATTCTGCATTATTAGTAATGGTAAACGTATATTTTAAAAGCTTAGCCTGGGGAATAGAGCAATCTTCTAAACACAGATTACATATTGCTATTGTTAAATTAGCAAAAGAATTAGGCGTAGATTTTGCTTTTCCTTCAACTACAGTTACCATAGAAAATTTTCCAGAGAAAAAAGGGTTAAACCCAAAATATAATATTAATAAAGAAAGAACAGCTGCCGTTATTTTAAAAGTGGTGAGCGATTTTTCTAAAGAAAATCCAATTAAAAACTAATGAAACGTTTCGTAAACTATTTTTTTCGCTTTTTGATAGTACTACTTTTGGTTTTTGTTGTTTTCTTTTTTTGGGCGTCTTCATCTACCTTACATAAAACTGAATATGCCATAATACGAACCAATAAATATGCTAACTTAGTAGATAATGATAGTGTTTTTAGTATTATAACCTATAATATTGGTTATTTAAGTGGTATGACAAATAATCGTCCTCTACCTAAACCAAAAGAGTTGTTTGTTAAAAATTTAGCCAAAGTTATAGCGGAAACTAAAAAAGTGAATCCAGATATTATTGCTTTTCAAGAAATAGATTTTAATGCTGCTAGAAGTTACAATATAGACC
>CAYWOM010000286.1:0-3282 GCA_964459905.1 uncultured Polaribacter sp.
ATAAAATCTGACAGGTACAATATTTAGTGATTTTTCGATAAATTTAGTGAATTTATGAAATTCTGCAAACCGAAAAATAAAATCGATTTCTATTGATGATTCTTTACTTTCTGACGCAGAAGAATTAGAAGATTATTTAATTCTTACATTAAATAAAGCTATTGAAAAAGCTAGTAAAATTAACGAAGATGAAATGGCAATTGCCGCAAAATCTGGCATGCCAAACATTCCTGGGATGGACATGTTTAAATAGCGTTTTAACATTCTTTAAACACTGTTTAACTGCATAAAAAGTATCTTTACCCAAGTAAATATAACATTAATTTTGATTTATGAATACCCAGAAAAAGAAGAAATCTCTTACCCGAAAATTGCTACAATGGTTTTCTATAACAGCATTAGTTTTACTAGTGTTGTTAATTACAATTCCGTTTTTGTTTAAAGACAAAATTGTACAAATGGTAACAAATACCATTAATAACAACATAAATGCAACCGTAACTTTTAAAGACGCAGATTTAAGTCTTTTAAGAAGCTTTCCATTGGCAAGTATAGGTGTAAAAGAGCTTACTGTTGTTAATAAAGAACCTTTTTTAGGAGATACTTTGTTTAATGCAAATAGCTTACGTTTAGCAGTAAAAATTACCGAACTCTTTAAAAAACCTAACGAAACCATTGTTTTACAAAGCATTGCCATTTCTAAAGGTAAAATTAATATTGTTTTAAATAAAGACAATGTTGCAAACTATAATATTGCTATTAAAAAAGAAACCACAAATACGATAGAAAATACAAATTCCTTTTCTTTTAATATACAAGATTATAGTGTAGATAATTTACAGTTAAATTATATTGATAACACGAGCAACACCAAACTTCAATTAGACAGTATTTATCATACCGGTAAAGGAAATTTTGCAAACGAAATTTTAGATTTAGACACTAAATCTACCGCTAAAATTTCTTTCTCTTTAGAAGGTATAAATTATATAGATCATCTTGCGGTTTCTTTAGATGCTATGTTAGGAATCGATTTAAAAAACAGTAAATACACTTTTAAAGAAAACACCGCAACTATTAATCAATTGCCATTAGAATTTAATGGTTTTATTCAATTAGCTAATAAAAACCAGCTGTATGACATCAGTTTTAAAACACCAAATTCGTCATTTAAAAATGCCTTGGCATTATTACCAAAACAATATTCTGGAAATTTAAAAAGCATAAAAACCGAAGGTAATTTTGATTTAAAAGGTGTTGTTAAAGGAACCTTGTCTAAAAAAACCATTCCAACTTTCAATATTTCATTTGCATCTAAAAATGCACTCTTTAAATATGTCGATTTACCTAAATCTGTTAAAAATATTAATATCGATTCTAGAATAGTTAATAAAACAGGTTTCATAAAAGACACCTATGTAAATCTTGCAAAATTAAGTTTTAAAATTGATGAAGATGTTTTTTCTGCAAACGGAAATATATCTAGCATAACAACAAACCCCCAAATAAATATATTGGCAAAAGGTGTTATTAATTTAGCAAATATTGGCAAAGTGTATCCTGTTGCTCTTCAAAAAGAATTGTCTGGAGTTTTAAAAGCAGATATTTCTACAAAATTTGATATGAAAGCTATTGAAAAAGGAAATTATAAGCGAATAAAAAACAAAGGAAATATAACTGTTACCAATTTTAAATATGACGGAGAAGATGTTGCAAAACCATTTTTTATAGATAAAACTGCCATTGTATTTAATACCAACACTATTAAACTAAACGAGTTTAAAGCAAAAACAGGTACTTCTGATGTTTCTATAAAAGGAAACTTAGATAATTTTTATGGTTTTCTATTTAAAGATCAAACATTAAAAGGAAACTTCGTTTTAAATTCTAAGTCCTTTAAAGTAGATGATTTTTTAGCAAAAGGAAAAGCAACTACAGAAACCTCAACAACTGAGTCTTTAAAAATACCTGCTTTTTTAGATGTTAAACTAAATGCAACAGCGGCAACAGTAGTCTACGATAATATTACACTTTCTAATGTTTCTGGCAATGTTTTTATAAAAGACGAAACTGTAAAATTAAAAAACATTACTTCGGATGTTTTTGGCGGTAATATTGGCATGAATGGAAACGTTTCTACAAAAGGAAATACATCTAAATTTACAATGGATTTAAGCCTAAAACAATTAAATATTGCCGATTCTTTTTCGCAATTAGAAATGCTAAAATCTATTGCCCCGATTGCTAAAACCATAGAAGGAAAAATAAATTCTACCATAAAAGTTTCTGGTAATTTAAATGATGATATGACACCTAATTTAAACACTATTTCTGGTGATTTATTGGGGCAATTATTAAACACAAAATTAAAAATTAGCGATTCTAAAGTATTAAGCGCCGTTGGTGGTAAAGTAGATTTTTTAGATATTAGTAAGCTAAATTTAAATGAAGCTAGTGCATTGTTATCTTTTAATAATGGCCAAGTAAGTGTAAAACCATTTAAGCTAAATTATAAAGATATTGGTATAGAAATTGGCGGAAAACATGGTTTTAATAATGCTATGAATTACAATATTGTTTTTGATGTTCCTGTAAAATATTTAGGTACAGAAGTAACTAGTTTACTTTCTAAGTTAACGCCAAAAGATGCTGCAGCGCTTAAAACTATTCCTGTAAGTGGTGCGTTATCAGGTAGTTTTTCTAATCCTAATTTTTCTACAAACATTAAAGACGCCACCTCTAATTTAGTTAAAAATATTGTTGAAAAACAAAAGCAAAGTTTAATAAATAAAGGAAAAGATAAAATAACTGATAAATTATCTGATTTACTTGGTGGAAACAAAAACAAAGAAAATGATGCTACCAAAACTAAAGATAACACCAAAGATAAAATTAAAGGTATTTTAGGCGGCCTTTTTGGTAAGAAGAAAAAGGATACTACTAAATAAAAATAATTGGTTGTAGATATTAAAAAAAGGGAAGCTGTTAGCTTCCCTTTTTTATTTTAAATCTTTATAAAACTATGCTAAAGCCCCTATAAATATTGATGATATAAAATGCGTGTTTTTTAGCTACAATAAAAACAGTAACATAACATAGAAAAAAAGGCATTATATCTATATATCGCTGTTTATGGGACGAACGTGGTAAATCTATGTTTTTTTTCGGAAAAAAATGAATCTTAGCGTTTATTTTAGCTAGTTTTATATCTTTGGGTAATTTTATTTGATTTGCCCAAAGTATTTTTTTTTGTTTAGTTTTATCCGATATACCACAAAATTA
>CAYWOM010000287.1:0-3267 GCA_964459905.1 uncultured Polaribacter sp.
TACGAGTTTCCTATATTTACATGTTCTATAAATACATACTTTTCCCCATGTTTTACTTTTTTAATCTGGAATTCATTTTTTAATTTATTGAATTTAAATAATAACAATGGGATTTTATAAAAAATACATAAAAACCAAATGTCTAATTCGTTCAAAATATAAAAATCGCTTATTATTTGTTTTTGAATTTCAATTATTGATTTTGAATAATATTTTTCAATATTTTTGTTATATTCTTCATACATTTTTAATAGTTTTTCTTTGATTTCAGAAATTGAAACATTTGGAATATCCAAATATTTTTGAATAATAAATTGCATTAGAGAATAAGAACACAAAGAATTGTAAGTGTATATATGTTCTCTTGTTTGATCAGGAAATATATTTTTAAATTCAGAGGTATAAGCTTGCCCCATATTTGGTGGAATTTGCATACCAGCTAAAACAATTTTGGTTTTTGGATATTTGGTTTTTACTGCATCTATAATAAGTTGTAGGTTTTTTTTAGTTTCAGATAAAGGCACACCTCTTAAACCATCATTAGCACCCAATTCTAAAATAAAAATAGCTGGTTTTTGATTTAAACCCAATCAATTCTATTTTTTCCACCAGAGGAAGTTTCGCCACTAATTCCAGAATTTACAACAGTATAATTTAAGTGAAGAGAATCTATACTTCTTTGTATAAGTCCTGGAAAAGCATTTTCAACATCTTCTAAACCATAACCAGCAGTTAAACTATCACCAAAAAAAATAATTTTTTTACCGTTATTTTTTTCAGTTTTCTCAACTTCGGTAACAACATTGTTTATTTCTAATGGTTTCTCTTTTTTAACAGCATCTGCTTTACAAGAAAATAAAAGAATGGCTAATGAAAAATAACAGAATTTTAAGAAAATTGTTTTGGTTTGATTGTGGTTATTCATCTTCAAATGATTATTTTTCAACATTAGCATATTTTGGTAAAAAATTAAATAAAAATTAATGTCAAAGATATTAAAGATTAATGATTTAGAGAAGACTTATACAAGTGGTTCTAAACAATTAACAGTAATTAGTAATATTTCTTTTGAAGTAGAAAAAGGAAGTATATTCTCTATAGTTGGACCTTCTGGAAGTGGAAAAACAACCTTGTTAGGTTTGTGTGCAGGTTTAGATTACCCAACTACAGGCACAATTGAACTTTGTGAAACACCTTTGCAAGATTTAAATGAAGATGAACGTGCAGCATTAAGAAATAAAGAAGTTGGTTTTATCTTTCAAAATTTTCAATTATTACCAACCTTAACAGCTTTAGAAAACGTGATTGTGCCTTTAGAATTACAAGGAGAAAAAAATGCAGCAAAATTTGGAAAAGAGCTATTAGAAAAAGTAGGATTAGCAGATCGTATGCATCATTATCCTTCGCAATTATCTGGAGGAGAGCAGCAAAGAGTTGCATTGGCAAGAGCTTTTTCTAACAAACCCTCTATTTTATTCGCAGATGAGCCTACAGGAAATTTAGACGAAGAAACTGGCGAAAAAGTAATTCAATTGCTTTTTGAACTTAATAAAGAAGCAGGCACAACTTTAGTAATTATTACCCACGATTTAGACTTGGCCAATAGAACCCAACAAATTTTAAGATTAAAAGGAGGGAAGATCATTTCTAACGAAAAAACAGCAACCCTTTAATGAGCAAATCAACATCTAAAACAAACTTTAATTGGCTTTTAAAAATGGCTTGGAGAGATGGAAAAGCAAGTCTTTCTAGATTGATGCTTTTTATGGCATCCATTATTTTGGGTATTGCAGCTGTGGTTTCTATTCAATTGTTTAGCGATAATTTAAAACAGAATATCAAAAAACAATCAAAGTCCTTAATGGGTGCAGATTTTATTATTGATAGCCGAAAATTGCCTTCAGAAAAAGTGCTGAAAATAATTGATTCTTTAGGTGCAGCTGCATCTGAAGTCAATTTTGTTTCTATGGCTGCTTTTCCTAAAACAAAAGGCACAAAATTAGTAAAAGTAAGAGCTTTAGATGGTGCTTTTCCTTTTTATGGAAGTTTAACAACAGTACCCCAAAATGCAGGGAAAACCTACCAAGAATTAGGAGGCGCTTTGGTGGATGCTACTTTATTATTACAGTATAATTTAAATCCTGGAGATTCTATAAAATTAGGTAAAGTTACGTTTCCAATCATTGGAGCCTTAAAATCAATTCCAGGAAGTACAGCTATTTCATCATCTATAGCACCAGCTGTTTTAATCCCTTTTCGATTTTTAGAACAAACGGAATTATTGCAATTAGGGAGTAGAAAAGAATATCAATATTTCTTTAAAGCTCCAGAAATGGATTTGGAGTTGTTAGACAAAAAAATAGACCCAATTTTAGATGCAGAAAATGCAGATTTAGATACACATACTAATACAAGTAGACAATTAGGTAGAAGGTATGATAATATAGGTAGATTTTTAAACTTAGTTGCTTTTATTGCTTTGTTGTTAGGTTGTATTGGTATTGCAAGTTCTGTGCATATTTACATTAAAGAAAAATTAAAAAACGTTGCTGTTTTAAAATGTTTAGGTGCATCAAGAAAACAATCTTTTTATATTTATTTAATTCAAATTATAGGTATAGGACTCATAGGAGGGATCATTGGTTCTGCCATTGGTACTGCATTACAATTTGCTTTTCCTTATATTTTACAAGAGTTTTTACCATTTGATGTAGCTATAACTATTTCTTTTCAACCCATAATTATGGGAATTACTTTAGGTGTTTTAATGTCTGTTTTATTTGCATTATTGCCTTTATTAGGCACTTGGTATGTATCTCCTTTAGAAGTATTAAGAGGGGCAGAAGACAATTTACAAAAACCAAAAAAGGCAAGAATATTGGTTTTAATGGCCATTTTACTATTCATCTTTTTATTCTCTTTTTGGATGTTAAAAAGTGCTGTTAATGGCATCATTTTTACCATCGGAATTTTCATCACTTTTGCAATAATGGCAGCTGTAGCCACTATATTTATCAAATTAATTAAAAAGTTTTTTCCAAGTTCTTGGGGATTTACAAAACGACAAAGTTTACTCAATTTATTTAGACCTAATAACCAAACGATGGTATTGGTTTTGGCTATTGGTTTGGGAACCTTTTTAATTAGTACTTTATATTTTACCAAAGATATTTTATTGGCCAAAACATCTTTAGAGAATAAAAAAACAGATGCCAATATTATTTTAATGGATGTGCAAAGCAAACAAGCAACTGCACTTGTAAATAC
>CAYWOM010000288.1:0-3266 GCA_964459905.1 uncultured Polaribacter sp.
CTATCATTCATGAATGGAATATGGAAAATTTTATCAATATTTATTATTTAAGTAAATATGAAATAGAATGCCCAAAGGATTCCCAACTAAACATTTGTGAATTTTAGTGCCAGCACCTTTATTGTTTATCATTTATGTCACCTTATTTGCACCAATTATCTGCGTTGGTGCAGAAAATACACTATTTTGATGTTATTTGTGATTTTGGACGAATTTAGTGAGCAACATCATTACCAAAGTATAAAAAGGCACCATGTTTAATGCTGAATTAGCACTTTTTTGGTGCAAATAAGGTAAAGATATTATGCCGCAAATAAAAAGAGATTATAGCTCAAATTGATATAATAATAAGAAAATACACAGAAAAAAAGTTAAAATCATGATATTGGAAATATTAATATTTGTATTGGAACTTTCATATTATTGTAATATTTCATTTCAAATGGAAAGAAAATATTATATCCTCTTCCGCAAAATTAAATGAGTAGAAGAATTTATATGGAAATGTAAAAGATAATCTATTGTATACTAATGTTGCTAGAAATTGAACATTAGCTTTTAGTTCTTTAGATTTTCTTTTGTCACCACTTAAATTTAGGTTTTGAAACAACATAAGTAAACAAAAATTGTACCTACATTTTTTTATCAAAAAAAAAAGACGCTTTCTGTTTAAAAAACAGAAAGCGTCAAAAAGTTTTTTATATCATTTCTACAAACTATTTATTGTTTTTCTAATAGCAACCAAATTAGTTAATAAACCTTCTAAATTATCTAAATGCAACATATTTGCGCCATCGCTTTTTGCATTTTTAGGATCGAAATGAGTTTCTATAAATAAACCATCTACATTATTTACAATACCCGCTCTGGCAATTGTTTCTATCATTTCTGGTCTTCCGCCAGTAACTCCTGCGGCTTGATTTGGTTGTTGTAAAGAATGTGTAACATCTAAAATTGTTGGAGCAAATGCCCGCATTTCCGGAATTCCTCTAAAATCTACAATCATATCTTGGTAGCCAAACATGGTTCCTCTATCTGTAATCCAAGCTTTATTAGAGCCGGCATCTTTTACTTTTTTAACTGCGTGTTTCATAGCAGCCGGACTCATAAATTGCCCTTTTTTTAAATTAACAACTTTACCTGTTTTTGCAGCAGCAACTACCAAATCTGTTTGACGTACTAAAAAAGCAGGAATTTGTAAAACATCTACATATTCCGCCGCTTTTGCAGCATCAGAAACTTCGTGAATATCTGTAACAGTTGGCACATGAAAAGTTTCAGAAACCTTGCGTAAAATTTTTAGAGCTTTTTCATCGCCAATTCCAGTAAAACTATCAATTCTACTTCTGTTTGCTTTTTTAAAACTTCCTTTAAAAATAAACGGAATTTCTAATTTATCAGTAATTGTAATTACTTTTTCGGCAATACGCATCGCCATTTCTTCGCTTTCTATGGCACAAGGACCTGCCAACAAAAAAAAGTTGTTAGAATTTGTGTGTTTTATATTCGGAATTTCAGATAAAATCATTTGTTAATTTTCAACAAAAATACGAAATTAAATTTGCTATATTTATGCTTTAAAAAAACATAATAAATGAAAAAAATAAACCTTATTTATATTGCCCTTTTTACAATTGTATTTTCTTGTAAAGAAAAGTTTAAAACACCTACTATTGAGAAGAAAACAGTAACTATAGATTCCTTAATAGTAAAGAAACACCTGTATACGTTAGCTTCTAATGAAATGCAAGGAAGAATGACAGGAACTGCTGGTATTGAAAAAGCAGCAAAATATATAGAAAAAGAGTTTAAAAGAATTGGCCTAAAAACCTACGATACTCTAAAAGATTACAGACAGACTTTTACCTTTACAAACAGAAGAACCAAAGCCGAAATTACAACTAGTAATATTATTGGCATTTTAGAAGGGAAAAGTAAAAAAGATGAATATGTAATTGTTTCTGCACATTATGACCATTTAGGAATTCGGAAAAAAGAAGGGCAATTAGATAGTATTTACAATGGCGCAAATGATGATGCATCTGGTGTAACAGGTGTTTTAACTTTGGCAGAGTACTTTAAAAATAAAGGAGAAAACGAAAGAACAATTATATTTATTGCTTTTACTGCCGAAGAAATGGGCTTAGTAGGTTCTACACATTTTGGTAAAGGAATAGATGCCGCTAAATTTGTAGCTGGTATTAACCTAGAAATGATAGGTAAAACACCAAGTTCTGGGCCAAATACGGCTTGGTTAACAGGTTTTAATCGTTCAGATTTTGGCACCATTGTTCAAAAGAATTTAGAAGGATCTGGTTACCAATTATTCGCAGATCCATACACAAATTTTAATCTTTTCTTTAGATCAGACAATGCTTCTTTGGCACGTTTAGGAGTACCTTCGCATACTTTTTCTGCAACACCTATTGATGTAGATAAAGATTATCATCAAGCTTCAGACGAAGCAGAAACTTTAAATATGACGGTAATTACACAAACCATAAAAGCTGTTGCAAAAGGAACAGAAAGTATTATAAATGGGTTAGATACACCAACTAGAGTTCTGTTAACCGAAGAAGAAATTAGTGGCAAACGTAAAAAGAAAAAATAGTTTTTATGAAGTACTTAAAATTCTTTTTTTTAGTTTTTTTAATGAGTTGTGCATCTTCTAATGTACTTACAGATTATGATGTTAAAACAGATTTTACCCAATATAAAACCTTCGATTTTTTTGAAGATAATGGTGAGAATTTAAACGAGTTTGATGTGAAAAGAATTACTACGGTTATTCAAAAAGAATTAGAAATTTTAGGGTTAAATCAAAATTCAACACCCGATTTTTTTATCTATTTTAATACAAATACTTCAGAAAATCAAAATAATAATACTATTGCTATAGGGTTAGGAAGTGGAGGTAGAAATGGTGGTTTTGGTGTTTTAGGCGGAATTCCTATTGGAGTAAAAAAGCTAAATGAAGAATTAATTATAGAGTTTGTTACTTCTAAAAAGAAGGAACTATTTTGGAAAGCTTCTTTAATATCAATCATAAAAGAAAAAAGAACTCCACAAGAAAGAATCATATATTTACAAGAAGTTGTTCAGAAAATTTTAAAAGAATTACCACTAAAAGAATAAAAAAAAATCCTCTAAAAATTAATTTAGAGGATTTTTTTTAGTGTAAAAATATACTAAAACTGATATCTAACAGATAAAGCCAAATTAGAATTTAAACCACTTAATCCGCCTGCAATTCCAATTTCTGGTCT
>CAYWOM010000289.1:0-3264 GCA_964459905.1 uncultured Polaribacter sp.
TTTGGTCATTGGGCTTGTTTTAGTGGCAGAAGCAGTAAATACTGCAATCGAAGAAGTTGCAGATTTTATTCATCCAGATTATCATAAAAAAATAGGGTTGATTAAAGATATTGCAGCAGGTGCGCCAAGTTTTGCCGCCTTTATTTCTTTAATTATTGCTGGTTTTATTTATATTCCAAAAATCAAATTGTTATTTTAGTAGACTTTTTACGTTTCTCTATAAAATTATAAACTTCTTTAATGATAAAAAAAAGAATCAATACAAAAAAAACAAATGTCTCTTCGGATAAAACCCCAGAAGAAAAACCAAGTATTTTTGCTTTTTTACAAACAAGGCAAGCAAAAACTATTTTAGGTTCCTTTTTAGTTTTATTTTCAATTTTCTTAGTAATTGCTTTTATTTCTTTTTTCTTTAATTGGCAAGAAGACCAAAGTACGCTTGCAAAGCTGACAGATAAAACCGTTAAAAGCAACAATTTATTAGGCAAAATTGGCGCAAATTTAAGTCACTTTTTTATTTATAATGGTTTTGGAATCGCTTCATTTTTAATTGCTTTTCAAGTTTTTTTAACCGGCGTAGCTATCATCTACAAAAAGAAATTTTCTAAAATTATTATTTCTTGGAACTGGTCTTTACTTGCTATTTTATGGATTTCTGTAACTTTTGGTTTCCTTCATAAAAAACATGCGCTTTTACCTGGAATTATAGGTTTTGAAGTAAATGAATATTTACAGGCTTTTATAGGTAAAACGGGCTTAGTTATTTTATTAACTTTCTTTTTAATTAGTTATTTAGCCTTACGTTATAAGTTAACTTTCGATGCTTATATTCAAAAAATAAAGAATAAAAAATTAGAAAATGAAGCGTTAAAAATAGAAAAAATTATTGATGAAGAAGAAAAAGTAGAGAACGCAAAACCAATAGCATCATCACAAGAAAAAACAGAAGAAAAGAAAGAAAAATCTGAATTTGAGCTTTCTGTAGAAAACTTAAAACCAACAATTGCTAAACATTCAGACGTAAAAAATAAAAAAGAAGCACTTACTTTAACTATAGAAAAAAGTATTGAGACTGAATTAAAAACTGCAATTACACCTGTTAAAGAAAAAGTAGAAGCTACAGAAGAAGTTATAGAAGAAAAAGAAGTAGCAATTGATATAGAAAATGTTGCTGAAGAAAAAAGTGTTGCAGAAAACTTATCGGATAAATTGGTAAAAGATTTTGGCGAATTTGACCCCACTTTAGAATTGGCAAACTTTAAATTTCCAACATTTAATCTCTTAAAACAATATAATGAAACTATTTCTATTGATCCGGAAGAACTAGAGGCCAACAAAGATAAAATTGTAGAAACTTTAAAAAATTATAAAATTGGTATTGCAGAGATTAAAGCAACCGTTGGGCCTACAATTACATTATATGAAATTGTACCAGAAGCAGGAATTAGAATCTCAAAAATTAAAAACTTAGAAGATGATATTGCCTTATCTTTATCGGCTTTAGGAATTCGAATTATTGCACCAATTCCAGGAAAAGGTACTATTGGTATCGAAGTTCCAAATAAAAAATCTACCATTGTTTCTATGCATTCTGTAATTTCTTCAAAGAAATTTCAAGAATCTCCCATGGAATTGCCAATAGCTTTGGGTAAAACCATTTCTAATGAAACTTTTGTTGTAGATTTAGCTAAAATGCCACATTTATTAATGGCGGGTGCAACCGGGCAAGGAAAATCTGTTGGGTTAAATGCCGTCTTAACATCACTCTTATATAAAAAGCATCCTGCAGAAGTTAAGTTTATTTTAGTAGATCCAAAGAAAGTAGAATTAACATTGTTTAATAAAATTGAACGTCATTATTTGGCAAAATTACCAGATGCAGGTGAAGCAATTATTACAGATACCACCAAAGTTGTACACACTTTAAATTCTTTGTGTATAGAAATGGATAACAGGTATGACTTGCTAAAAAATGCCATGGTAAGAAATATTAAAGAATACAATACAAAGTTTAAAGCACGTAAATTAAACCCTAATGATGGGCACCAATATTTACCATATATTGTTTTGGTTATTGATGAATTTGCCGATTTAATAATGACCGCTGGTAAAGAAGTAGAAACACCAATTGCGCGTTTAGCACAACTAGCTAGGGCAATAGGAATACATTTAATAGTGGCAACACAAAGACCTTCTGTAAATGTAATTACAGGTATTATTAAAGCCAATTTTCCGGCAAGAATAGCATTTAGGGTTACTTCTAAAATAGACTCTAGAACTATTTTAGATGCTGGTGGCGCAGATCAATTAATTGGTAGAGGAGATTTATTATACACCAATGGTAATGAAATAAACCGTATTCAATGTGCCTTTGTAGACACGCCAGAAGTAGAAAAAATAACCGACTTTATTGGTTCTCAAAAAGCATATGCCGAAGCATTTTTATTACCAGAATATATAGATGATGAAAATGGCACAACTGTTGATATAGATATTGCAGACCGAGATAAATTATTTAAAGATGCCGCAGAAATTATTGTAACAGCGCAACAAGGTTCTGCATCTCTTTTACAAAGAAAATTAAAACTAGGTTATAATAGAGCTGGTAGATTAATAGATCAGTTAGAAGCTGCCGGAATTGTTGGCGGGTTTGAAGGAAGTAAAGCAAGACAGGTATTAGTAGCAGATTTTTTAGCATTAGAACAATTATTAGAAAACGAAAAGAAAGAATAGAAATGAAAAAATTAGCAATCTTATTTTTAAGTTTATGTATAACAAGTATTAGTTTTTCTCAAGAAGCAGAAAAAGCAAAATTTATTTTAGATGAAGTATCTAATAAAATGGGGGCTTATGATAACATGTACATTGGTTTTAGTCAAACTTTAAGTAATGAAGATGCAGGAATGAAAGAAGGAGATGAACCACCAATTAGAGGCGAAATTAATTTACAAGGAGAAAAATATAGCCTAAATTATTTAGGAAATAAATTTTTATATGATGCCAAAAAACTATATGTAATTAATACTGATGAAAAAGAAATTTCTGTAACAGATGGAGATATGGCCGAGGATGATGGTTTTATTTACCCCTCTAAACTCTTAACTTTCTACAAAGAAGGCTATAATTTTAAAATGGGCGAATTAAAAAATATAAATGGTAGAAAAATTCAATTTATAACACTAAATCCTATGGATAGTGATTCTGATATTATAAAAGTAGAATTAGGAGTAGACGCTAAAACAAAGCACATTTATAAATTAATAC
>CAYWOM010000290.1:0-3251 GCA_964459905.1 uncultured Polaribacter sp.
TTCCTGCACCAAAACCTCTTGCGCCCATTCTTTGAATAATTTCAAAAAATAAGGTAGGCCTGTCTTCTATTGGTTTGGTAAAAATTTGTAATAAATAGCCTTCTTCATCGGCATCTATCATAATGCCTAAGCCTTTTAATTTTTCGATATCTTCTGTTAATTCGTGGCTAAATTCTTCTAATCTACCAGGAACCGATTTATAATACGCTGCTGGTGGTGTAGATAAAAATTCTATTCCGTTTGCTTTTAATTGCGATACTGTTTTAATAATATCATCGGTTGCCATAGCAATGTGTTGCACGCCTGCACCTTCATAAAAATCTAAATACTCTTCTATTTGAGAGCGCTTTTTGCCTTCTGCGGGTTCGTTTATTGGAAATTTAATTCTACCGTTTCCATTAGACATTACTTTGCTCATTAAGGCAGAATACTCCGTGTGAATTTGTTTGTCATCAAATGATAAAAAGTTAACGAATCCCATAACATCTTCGTAGAATTTAACCCATGTATTCATCTGATTCCAACCCACGTTACCCACCATATGATCTATGTATTTTAAACCAGATGTTGGCGGGTTGTAGTCGGATTCCCATTTTTGAAAACCTGGTAAAAATATGCCCTTGTAGTTTTTACGTTCTACAAATATGTGTACTGTTTCTCCGTAAGTGTAAATTCCGGCACGCACCACTTCTCCATTTTCATCTTTTTCTACGGTTGGTTCCATATACGATTTTGCACCTCTAGAAATTGTTTCTTCGTATGCTTTTCTTGCGTCGTCTACCCAAAGTGCCACTACTTTTACACCATCGCCATGTTTTACGATGTGATTATTAATTGGCGATTTACTATTTAAAGGTGTTGTTAATATAATTTTAATTTTATCTTGTGTTAACACATAACTTACAGAATCTGTTGATCCTGTTTCTAGGCCACGATATGCGTGCGATTGAAAACCAAAGGCTGTTTTATAAAAATGTGCAGATTGTTTTGCGTTACCAACGTAAAATTCTACATAATCGGTACCTAACAAGGGAAGGAAATCTTGTGCTCCTTCAAATATTTTTTCTAATCCGTAGTTTACTGATTTTATATCTTTTGCCATCTTTTGATGATTTTAGTGTTTTTTAGACCTCACAGGTTTTAAAAACCTGTGAGGTCTTTATCGTTTATAAAGTAGTTATTTCTTTTCCTACAGCAATCCGTTTGCAAACAAGTTTAGCCCAGATTGAGCGGTTTGTTTGAGCTCTTTTTTGCTTTTTCAGCAAAAAAAGCGAGTAGTGAAAGCTGGAAATAGCTTCTAATGTTTATTCTCTTCCAACCATGATTTATAATAATCTTCATCCGCTATTTTCATGGCTTCTTCCGTGACCTGTAATGGTTTAAAAGTGTCTACCATAACCGCTAATTCTTCGGTTTTTGTTTTACCGATACTTTTTTCTGTAGCTCCAGGATGCGGACCATGTGGAATGCCCGCTGGATGCAAAGAAATATGCCCTTGGTCTATATCGTTTCTACTCATAAAATCGCCATCTACATAATACAAAACCTCGTCTGAATCTATGTTACTGTGATTATACGGTGCAGGAATTGAATCTGGATGATAGTCATACAAACGCGGTACAAAACTGCATATTACAAAGGTATTTGTTTCAAAAGTTTGATGTACTGGTGGTGGCTGATGAATACGCCCAGTAATTGGTTCAAAATCGTGAATAGAAAATGCATACGGAAAGTTATAACCGTCATAACCTACTACATCAAAAGGATGCGAAGCGTAGGTCATTTCTATAATTTCGCCTTGTTTTTTTACTTTGATAAGGAAATCGCCTAACTCATTATAGGTTTCTAATTCGTAGGGTCTTCTTAAATCGCGTTCACAAAAAGGGGCATGTTCTAATAATTGACCAAACCAGTTTCTGTAACGTTTTGGCGTGTAGACTGGAGAATATGATTCAACAATAAACAAGCGATTGTTTTCATCATCGAAATCTAATTTGTAAATAATTCCACGTGGAATTACTAAATAATCGCCATATTTAAAATCGATGTTACCCAGATGTGTTCTTAATTTTCCGGTTCCTTTATGAATAAAAATTACTTCGTCGGCATCTGTGTTTTTATAAAAATAATCTGTGGTAGATTTTTTTGGCGCCGATAAAATAATATTACAATCGGCATTTGTTAAAACAATTTTTCTGCTTTCTAAATAGTCATTTTCTGGTTGTACTTGAAAACCTCTAAAACGATAGGATTGTATGTTATTTGCTTTGGCAATTTTTGGCTTTACAGAATATTGTTTGCCAATTTTTTTGACCATGGTTGGTCTGTGTTCGTGATACGAATTGGTAGACATTCCGTCGAAACCAATGGTACCAAATAGTTGTTCGTAATATAAACTTCCGTCTTTTTTACGAAATTGTGTGTGTCTTTTGGGTGGAATTTCCCCTAATTTATGATAAAAAGGCATCTTTTATTTATTAAATGATTAAAAAATTAAATGATTCAAAGTTCATTTAATCAATCATTCTGGATTGCGCTTTATCAAATATTTTAAAAAAGTTAATAAATCTGGAAACATATGAGAACGTTTTAAGATTGTTCTCTACAAATATACAGAAAACTATTTTGAGTCTTTCTAACTTTCGGGAGCTAATGCTACTTCTAATCCTTCCATTTCTGGAGTCATTTGAATTTGACAACCTAATCTGCTATTATCTTGCACATGAAAGGCTTCTGCTAACATCATATCTTCGTCTAAACCCATTTCTGGTAATTTATGATTAGATTTTACATAGCATTGGCAAGATGCACACATTGCCATTCCGCCACAAATACCTATGGTTCCTTCTTCTGCTAATTCGTAAGAACGCACAACTTCCATTAAATTCATTGCCATATCTGTTGGCGCTTGAATTTGGTGGAGCTTTCCTTTGCGGTCGATAATTTTGATGTTTATATCTGGATTGTTCATTAAAACAAAGAATCTAATTTCAAAAACTGATTGAAAGGTGTTATAACTACATATAAAATTAAAATATAAACTAAAAATTTAACAAAAATTGATGTAGGTTTTTTAGCAATTACAAAACTTGCTTCATTATAATTTGATTGTAATAAAATATCTGTTGATTGATATACAGGGTTATCTAGTGTATTTGAAGCAGTAGTGTTTTTTGGAATTTTATTATAGTACAGCAGTAAAATTGAAACTATTAATAAAGAACCTAGTGTAAATAGAAACAAATCAAAAG